>NZ_ANKP01000228.1:0-57679 GCF_000319775.1 Cupriavidus sp. HMR-1 | reverse complement strand
CACGGCACCCGCGCCGGCGGCCCCGCCCGCGCTTTCGCCTCCCGTAACCGGCGAAGCGGCCACCACCTTCGACACCACCGACACCCCGCGCCAGTAACGGCCAGCCATCTTGCGCTGACCGCCAGACCGCGCCTGAGCCGTCGCGCTCGACGCGTTTGGCATAATGGCTGCTTATCGCTCACGCCTTGCGCCATGCCAGTTGCCACGCCTGCCGTTTCTGCCCAGCCCGCTTCCAATTCGATGCCACGCACACCGCCGCTGCGCCGCCGCCTGCTTTGCATGCTCTATGAAGGCGTATTGCTGTTCGGCGTGCTGATGGCCGCCAGCGCGGTGTACATCGTTGCACGGCCGTTGCTGCAACAGATCGGGCTCGACCGCCCATATGTCGATCAGGCCTGGATGTTCCTAGTCCTGGCCTTCTATTTCTCCTGGTTCTGGCAACGGAGCGGCCAGACCCTGGCCATGCAGACCTGGCGCATCCGGCTCGAAACAATGGCCGGTACCCCTCCCCGGTGGCCGCAAGCCCTGTTTCGCTACGCACTGGCATGGCTGTGGCTGCCTCCGGCCGCGACGGTCGGCCATGCGCTCGGGCTGACCAAGGGCCCGTTCATTGGCGTACTGGCGATTGGCCTGCTGATCTGGATCTCGCTGGCCTGGCTCGACCCGCGCCGGCAGTTTCTACATGACCGCCTGGCCGGCACCCGGCTAGTTGACCTGCGGCCCGCATCGAAACCATGAACCTGACGGCCGCCGCGCTGCGCCGTATCGCTGTCGTCGTGCAGGCGGCGGCAGTCGGCGGGCTCGCGGCGGCACTTGCCGCCGGGGCGGACTGGTCCTGGCCTGCGGCGGTTCTGGTCAGCATCGCGGGCGCGTTGGTCGCCTTCGGCATCGGCGTCGCGATAGCCTTTCTAGTGACCCAGACCGGGCTCGCCATTCCCGATTCGGCCCGGCCGCAGCGGCCTGACGACATTCCTGCCCCAAGGCCGCTGAGCTGGCGCCACGCGGTGTCGTGCTATCTGGCCGAGTGCCGCGCGGTCCTGCGGATGTTCGACTGGCTGCAGCCATTCCGGTCGCGGCTGACATTCGCGCAGCCAACCGATCCGCTGCCTGATACCCCCACTGTGTTGCTGGTCCACGGCTATGGCTGCAATCACGCGGTCTGGCTCGACCTGGCTCCCGCGCTTGCCGGTGCCGGCTACCGTTGCGAGGGCATCGACCTGACGCCGGTGCTCTGCGATATCGACGACTACGCCGCCGCCCTGCTCGTACGAATGCGCGACCTCCACGCGCGCACCGGCTACCCGCCGCTGCTGGTCTGCC
Source organism: Cupriavidus sp. HMR-1 (assembly GCF_000319775.1). Taxonomy (NCBI): domain Bacteria; kingdom Pseudomonadati; phylum Pseudomonadota; class Betaproteobacteria; order Burkholderiales; family Burkholderiaceae; genus Cupriavidus; species Cupriavidus sp. HMR-1. The sequence goes on along the minus strand of NZ_ANKP01000228.1, from coordinate 56,359 downwards.
ACAGCATGGGCGGGCTGGCAGCCCGCGCGGCACAGGTGATGGCCGATGCAGCAGGAGAATCCGTGCCATGCGCCGGCATCGTGACGCTTGGCAGCCCGCATCGCGGCTGCCCGCTGGCCACCTTCGGCGCGGGAACGAACGCCCGTCAGATGCGTTGGGCCAGCCCATGGCTGACGACCCTGGCCGAGGCGGAGAGCCCCGCGATGCGCGGTCGCATGATCTCAGTCTTCAGTTGGCACGACTCGATCGCGGGCCCCGCCGATACGGCGTGGCTCGAGGGCGCGCGCCATATCCCATTGAGCGGGATCGGGCACGTCTCGCTGCTGCGCGATCCACGCGCGGTGCAGGCCACGCTGGATGGCCTAGCGACACTGCGAAAACAAGCCGCCTCGACATCGGACTCAGCCCTACCGTTGCCCCACGGAAACGCCTCGACAAGGTTCATGTGACATTCATGTTTCCGTCACGGCTCCGTCATGGCGCACTGGCTCAATGCAGCCATCGCCGATACCGGGGCCGCCATGATTCCATCAATCCGATTCGCCCGCGGACGTCTGACGAATGTCGCGCTGCGACTGCGCGGCAAGCCTGACGCCACGCTACCGCTCTCAGCCGCGCTCGCGGCATTCATGCCGACACCGGCCGACCTGACTGCCGCCCTTTCCCGCAACACTAGCAACACCGGCGACATCAGCGATCCGTCCCGCGACACCCAGCGCGCCCCCGACGAACCCAGTTCCACACCCACGCCGTCTGTGGAGCATCCCACGCACCGCTACCGCGCGATCTGGCTGTCCGACATCCATTTGGGCACGCCGGGTTGCCAGGCCACATACCTGCTCGACTTCCTCAAACACAACGAATCTGACGTGCTCTATCTCGTCGGCGACATCATCGACGGCTGGCAGCTTCGTCGTGGCTGGTACTGGCCGCGAAGCCACAACGACGTCGTGCAGAAGCTGCTGCGCAAGGCACGCAAGGGCACCGACGTCATCTACGTGCCGGGTAATCATGACGAAGTGGCGCGCCAGTTCGACGGCATGGCATTCGGCGACATCACGGTGCGCGAGGATGCTGTCCACGTGACCGCCACCGGCAAACGCCTTTGGGTCGTGCATGGCGATCTGTTCGACGGCGTGGTGCAACACGCGAAGTGGCTGGCCTACCTGGGCGATTCGGCGTACACGATGATCCTCGCGCTGAACCGCCACTTCAACCGCGTGCGCGCGCGGCTCGGATTCGACTACTGGTCGATCTCGCAATACCTGAAGCATCAGGTCAAGAACGCGGTGAGCTACATCAATTCGTTCGAGCACGCGATGGTCGACGAAGCCCGCCGGCGCGGCTGCGACGGCGTGGTCTGCGGCCACATCCACAAGGCCGAGATCCGCGATGTCGATGGCCAGCTCTACTGCAACGACGGCGATTGGGTGGAAAGCCTGTCCGCCCTCGTGGAGACCATGGAAGGCGAACTGAAAATCGTCTACTGGACCACGCTGCTCGATCCGCCGATCCCCGCAGGCCGCCGCCGCCGTCGCACGGCCGAATTGGCTGCCTGATCCTTGCCTTACCACCCGCCCCCGGCAGTCGCGCCATTGCATGAATGGCGCGCGATGCCTGCTCGTCACAACAACAACGCACCTGAGCAAGGAGATTCGATGAGAGTCCTGATTGTCACCGACGCCTGGGAACCACAGGTCAACGGCGTGGTGCGCACGCTGAAATCCACGCGCCGCGAACTCGAAGCCATGGGTCACACCGTGGACCTGATCACGCCGCTCGAATTCCAGACGATCCCCTGCCCGACCTATCCCGAGATCCGGCTGTCGTTGCTGCCCTCGGGCAAGGTGCGCCGGCGCATCGACGCGTTCCGTCCCGACGCGCTCCATATCGCCACCGAAGGGCCACTTGGTCTGGCCGCGCGCCGTTACGCGATGCGGCACGACCTGCCGTTCACCACGGCCTACCACACGCGCTTCCCAGAGTACGTGCAGGCGCGCTTCGGCATTCCGCTGGCGTGGACCTACCGTTTTCTGCGCTGGTTCCATGGCTCCGCGCGTGCGGTGATGGCGCCAACGCCCGTGGTGCTCAAGGATCTGCACGATTACGGCATCACGAACGGCGTGCTGTGGACGCGCGGCGTCGATCTCGATGTCTTCACCGCGCAACGGGCGAACGTCCTGAACACCGCGCACCCGATCTTCCTCTACGTGGGCCGCGTGGCGGTGGAAAAGAACGTCGAGGCATTCCTGCAACTCGACCTGCCAGGTTCGAAGTGGGTGGTGGGCGATGGCCCCGCGCTGGCCGGCCTTAAGGCGCGCTATCCGTCGGCGAACTACCTCGGCGTGCTCAAGCAGCCCGAGTTGGCAAAGGTGTATGCTTCAGCAGATGTCTTCGTGTTTCCGAGCCGCACCGATACGTTCGGACTGGTCCTGCTCGAAGCATTGGCAAGTGGGCTACCGGTGGCGGCCTACCCTGTCACCGGGCCGATCGACGTGCTCGGCAACAGCCCGGCCGGCGTGATGCACGAAGACCTGAGAGAGGCCTGCCTGGAAGCCCTGCGCATCGACCGCGCAACGGCACGCGGCCACGCGGAGAAGTTCTCGTGGCGCGCCGCATCCGAGCAGTTCCTCACCCATTTGCGTCCGCTGCCAGCAGGCACGGGCGGAACCGACAATTCAGCGCCCCCAGTCGCCCCAGATCATGGCCAAGCCTCATCACACGCTACCGCCCGATCCGTCGCTGCACCGGCCGACGGCCGCTCACATGGCGGCTGAAGTCGAGTCCGAATATTCAATCGCCAGCAATCCACACAAGGGAAATCGGGGGCTGACGCGCGCCTGGCACGCGGCAATCAACTCGGCGTCGGGGTTGCGCTACGCGATTCTGGAAGAAAGCGCGTTCCGTCAGGAACTGACGCTGGTAGTGATCCTCACGCCGTGCGCGTTCGTCATTCCGGCAACGGTCGTCGAACGCGTGATGCTGCTGGGCACGCTGCTGCTGGTGCTGATCGTGGAACTGCTCAACTCGAGCGTGGAAGCCGCGATCGACCGGATCTCGCTGGAACGGCACAGCCTGTCCAAGCGCGCCAAGGACTTCGGCAGCGCGGCGGTGATGCTGGCGTTGATCCTGTGTGGCGGCACGTGGGCCGCCATCGCGGGACCGTACGTGGTGCGGTGGGTGGGGATGCTGTTCAACTGATCAGCCTGATCAGCCGATCGGCCAGCATCCCGGGGGCGGAGGGTCAGGCCTTCTCGCGGCCTTCCTGCCACTTGTCGACATGCACGCGCGGCGCTGCCGCCAGGCGGGCGAGCATATCCACCGGTTCGGTGGACACGTGCAGCATGTCCGCATGGACCTGCTTCAGGAAGCCCTCGCTTACGGCGTGTTTCAGGAACCCGAGCATACCGTCGTAGAACCCCGCTACGTTGAGCAGGCCAACAGGCTTGTCGTGGTAGCCGAGCTGCGCCCACGTGAACGTTTCAAACAGCTCTTCGAACGTGCCAACGCCGCCGGGCATGGCGATGAACGCATCGGCGCGATCCGCCATCATCTGTTTGCGCTCGTGCATGTTGCGCACGATGTGAAGCTCGGTCAGGCCTCGGTGACCAACCTCCTTCTGCATCAGCGCTTCCGGAATGATGCCGATGGCGGCACCGCCATGCGCCATGACGCTATCGGCCACGATGCCCATCAGGCCTACATTGCCCCCGCCATAGACCAGAGCCAGACCCCGCTCCGCCATGGCCTGCCCAAGCGCTCGCGCTGCTTCGGCGTACTCGGGCCGAAAACCTGGGCTCGACCCGCAATAAACGCAAACCGACTTCACTTTCTGTCCTTTTCAAGCTTTGCGGCATCCGCCGCGGCCTTCTGCGCCGCGTACTCGCGCGCGAGCTGGTCGAATGCCTCACGCGCCTTGCCACGCAGGTACGGCGCGAGAATCGAGAAGATGTGATAGCTCGACCCATGCAGATAGCCGCGAATCTGTTCGGGGTCGTTGTACTGGCGCGGGTGCTGCACGAACTGGAACGACAGCCAGTACGTGGCGATCACGACGATGTTGGTGCAGATCGCGTCCACCTGTTCCGGCGTGGCGTCCATGTCGCCATCCTCCTGGAACTGGCGGCAGATCTCGAGCGCGAAGCGCTTCTTCTGATCGACGATGCGCTTGAAGTTGGTCTCCAGCATCCGGTTGCGCGCCAGCAGGTCGTTGATGTCGCGATACAGGAAACGGTAGTTCCACAGAAACTCGGACATGTACTGCAGATAGCCCCAGCTCTCCCCCAATGTGGCCTTGTGGTCTTCCGGCATTTTCAGGCGACGCTCCATCTCCTGCTCGAAGCGCACGAAGATGGAATTGATGATGTCGTCCTTGTTGCGGAAGTGGTAATAGAGATTGCCAGGACTGATTTCCATGGCTTCCGCAATCGTCGTCGTGGTGACGTTGGGCTCGCCGAGTTCATTGAACAGGCGCAGCGAGACGTCGAGAATGCGATCCCGGGTACGACGGGGACCGGCTTGCGGTTTGGCTTCCATGGGCGTTGGAACGACTTTGTATCGGCAGAGTTGCGATTATAAGCATAGCGTCCGAGGCTTCCCCCGGGCGTGCGGCGAGAACCGCACCTGCGCGTCGATGCTCAGAATGACGAGCCTGGCTGTTTCAGATACGCGGCTTCCGCATCCGAATTCACCCGGCCCAGCACGGCGTTGCGGTGCGGGAAGCGGCTGAAGCGCGCGATGACGTCGCGATGCTTCTCGGCCCACTCCACCACATCGACTTCCCCGCCGCTGTCGTCGCGCAGGGCCATCATCTCCCGCACCGCGATGTTCTGCGCATCCAGCGATTCCGCATGCTCGAACGGCAAGTAGCAGAACATGCGGTGCCACCGCGTGGGCAACTGGCGATCCCAACCAAGGTCCAGCATCCGGCGTGCCGCCGCGAGTGCCTTGCCATCGGTGGCGAAGCTGCGTGGATCGCCGCGAAACATATTGCGTGGGAACTGGTCGAGTAGCACGATCCGGGCGCAAGCGCCCTCCGGCGTCACGGACCAGTCGTCCTCGGCGCCGTCATGCGCGGCCTGCCAGCACGACAGGAAGCGCCCGCGGACCGTGGTATCGAAGTTCACGCACTTGGTGAACCATTCGCGCCGCGAAATATTCCATTCGGGCGCACCCGGCAAGCCAAACCAGAAATCAAGCACGGTCTGCGCGGCCGCCGGCATCCGGTTATCGCTGGACATTGCGCATCCAGTCCGCAGTCTGGAACAACGCCTGCATCAGCCGCATCTGCAGATCTTCCGACAGCCCCACGTCCTGCATCGCCAGTGCCATGCAACGCATCCACTGGTCACGTTCGCTGGTGCCGATCTCGAACGGCAGGTGGCGCGCACGCAGGCGGGGATGGCCGAAGCGCTCGATAAAGTAGTTCGGCCCGCCCAGCCAACCGCACAGGAACCAGAACAGCTTGTCGCGCGAACCCTCCAGCGAGTGCGGATGCAGCGCGCGCAGGCCGGCGAACTCCGTCTCCAGGTCCATCAGGTCGTAGAAACGATCGACCAGTTCGCGCACGCGCGCCTCGCCGCCGATCAGTTCGTACGCGGTAATCTGTTCCCGCTGCTCCTCGGGCTGGTTGGACCGCCCGTCGGGCGGGTTGGTGGATTCGGTGCTCATGGCGATACAGGGAAATCAGACGTCGCGCAGCGTCGCCAGCGCCGGTTGCCGCAATACCTCGCGCAAACCGAGCCAGCCGCCCGCAAAAGCGCAGATCATGCCAGAAACCACGCCGACCGGTACGATCCAGACGTTGAATCGGTACGGGAAGTCGAACACGTACTGCGACAGGCCCCAACCCACCCCGATCGCGCCGACGCTGGCCAGCAGCCCCGCCAGTCCGCCGACCACGAGGAATTCCGCGTACTGGGTCTGGCGTACCAGCGCCGCCGACGCGCCTAGCGCCTTGAGCAGCCCGGCATCGCGCTTGCGCTCGTCACGCGCACCGGATAGCGCCGCATAGAGCACGGTCACGCCGGCCAGCAGCGTGAAGACGAACAGGAACTCCACGGCGGCAATCACCTGGTCCAGGACCTGCTGGATCTGCCGCAGGATCAAGTCGGTGTTCACGACTGTGATATTCGGGAATGCAGCGGCAAGCTGATTGCCAAGCGCGGCCTTGGCGGGCGGCAGATGGAACGCGGTGATGTAGGTCTCGGGCAGGCCCTGCATCTTGGCCGTCGGCAAAATCACGAAGAAATTCACACGCATCGAACCCCAGTCGAGCTTACGCAGCGACGTGACGGGTGCCTCGACGGTCTGCCCGGCCACATCGAACCGCAACGTGTCGCCAAGCTGGATATGTAGCGTCTTGGCGATGCCCTCTTCCACCGACGCACCACCTTCGTCCCAGCGGCCCGAGGTGACTTGATTGCCTTCGGGAAGCCGGTCCATGTACGACAGGTTGAACTCGCGCTCCACCAGATTGCGCGCGCGTCCCTCCGGGTAGCTCTCGGCCTGGATCGGCCGGCTGCCGATCTGCGTCAGGCGGCCGCGCACCATCGGATAGAGCAGATCTTCCACGCCATCCTTTGCCAGCATCGCTTGCAGCGGATCGCGTTGATCCGGCTGGATATTGATGATGAAGCGATTCGGCGCATTGGCCGGCGTGGCGTTGCGCCAGGAATCGATCAGGTCGTTGCGCGTCATACCCAGCAGCAACAGCGCCATCAGCCCGACGGCAAGCGCAACGGTCTGCAGCACGGTCACGCCACGGCGGCGTTCGAGCACGGCCAGCGCGAAGCGCCAGCCGACATTGCCGCGCGCGCGGCCACGCATCACGCGCGATAGCAGGTGCAGCAGGCCCAGCGCCAGCACCGCAAACGCGATACCTGCGCCAACAAACCCACCAGCCGTGGTCATCCCGAGCTTCAGGTCGCGCGCCGCCACCAGCAGCAGCGCCACGAAAGCACCGAGCCCGAGCGCATAGGCCACCCAGACGGACACGGGCGGTACGCCGATATCGCGTCGCAGCACACGCAACGGCGCCACACGCGTCAGCGCCAGCAGCGGCGGCAATGCAAAGCCCACCAGCAATACCAGCCCCGCGGCCACGCCGATCAGCGCGGGCACCGCCGACGGATGCGGCAACGACACCTGCAGCAACCCGCCGAGTGACATCAGCAATCCATAGTGCGCCAGGTAGCCCAGCACCACGCCCACCACCGCGCCGCCGAGGCCGAGCAGCGCGAATTCGATCGCGAAAGCGGTCAGGATCTGCCGGCGTGACAGGCCCAGGCACTTGTAGACCGCGCAGGCATCGGTGTGGCGCTGCATGTAGCGGCGGGCGGACATCGCGATGGCAACCGCCGCGATCATCGCCGACAGCACCGCCACCAGCGACAGGAAACGCTCGGCGCGATCGAGCGTGGCACGCATCTGCGGCTGCCCCGATTCCAGAGACTCCACGCGCGTATTGCGCAGATGCCGGCGCTGGATTTCGTCGGTTGCCCACTTCCGATACCCCTCGCCTGCCGCATCGGATCCCGCAACGAGCAAGCGGTATGTCACACGGCTGCCCCAGCCGATCAGCTTCGTCGCATCAAGGTCGGACAGCGGCAACAACACACGCGGCGCGAAGTTCATAAATCCCGCGCCACGATCGAGTTCCTGCGTGAGAATCCGGTCGATATAGAACGTCTTGCTGCCGAGTTGCAGGCTGTCGCCAACATGCAGGCCGAGCGCGATCAGCAGCGCTTCGTCGACCCACACCTTGCCCGGGGCGGGAATGCCCTCCGCCACCGTCTCGGCGCCGCCCGGCGCACTGGCCACCTTGAGCCGGCCGCGCAGCGGATAGTCGCCGGTCACCGCCTTCAGCGCCGCCAGCTGGCTCGGTGCCTCGGCATGTTCGGGCGCGCCTTTCACGCGCGCCGTGGCCATGCTCGGGAACGTGACAGTCTGCGCCACCCGGAGTCCATCATGCTGCGCGCGCTCGGCGAAAGCCGCGTCGAATGGCTGGTCGGAGATCAACAGCACATCGGCCGCGATCATCTGCCGCGCGTCGCGCTCCAGGCCCAGACGCATCCGGTCCGCCAGAAAGCCCACGCTGGTCAGCGCCGCCACGGCCAGCACGAGCGCGAACAACAGCAGTGTCAGTTCCCCGGCCAGCCAGTCCCGGCGGGCCATGCGCAAGGCTTGCCGCCAGGCGGAAAAACGCGGCTGAGAAGCTATGACGGTCGTTTCGGCAGACATCGGCGATCGGTTCAGGTTATCTATCGGTGTATCGGCGCACCAGGGACGATAGGAACGCTAGGGACGTTAAGGGCGCTGGTTGTCCGCGTTGCTGCGCAGCCCGGCGTGCAGACGCCGCACGCCACGCCACAGCTTCGGCAGCAGCCATGCGGCAGTGATCAGGAACAGGACCAGCAGGATCAGGAATACCACGGGCAGGAAGAACGCCAGCAGCAGCCCGCCGGCCGTGGTGATGTCTTCGGTGAATGAGGCCACCCAGTTCGAAAATGGTTCGGGCGACACATTGATCAATGCCCGCGTGCCCGCCTTCGTCGCGTGGGCGGCGCCGGCAAGCGTGCCGCCGATCAGGCCGGCCGCCACCATCCATTGGGGATCGAGCTGACCGAATGCGGCGGCAGCCAGGATCGCCCCGGCGGGAATGCGGATGAAGGTCTGAATGCCATCCCAGACCGTATCGAAGCCCGGCACCTTGTCCGCGACGAACTCGGCCGCGGCCATCGCGCCGGCAATGCCGATCACCCACCAGGACTCGAGCACGTGCAGGCCTGACGGCAGGTCGAGCCAGCCAAGGCGGGCCAGCACACCAGCCGTCAGCACGGCCAGATAGAGACGAATGCCGCTGGCCCAGGACATGCCTGCGGCCAGCGCGGCGGTTTCCAGCATTGCACTCCTCGCGTTTGTCGCGGTTTATCGCTATTTGTCGCTGCGGACTTGCGAAGAGTGTAATACGCCTGCGCCCAGGCGCCTCTCAGGCCCGGATCAAGCCCCTTCCTTGCCGTCCGCGCCGTACCAGGGCAACGCCTGCTGCGGCGTCAGGATGCCTGCCGGTTCCGCCGCCGTGTATCCCGGAAGTTGCTCGATGCGTCGCGCGAAGGCCGGGTCGGCAATCAGCGACAGCAGCGCGGTCACCCACGGCGCGGTCTGGTCGTTCTTGCGCAGCGCCAGATAGTAGGCCTCGCGGGTTAGCGGGACGAATGCCAGGCCGTGCGCTTCAGCGTTCATGCGCAGGCCAAAGGCGACCTGCGCGCGGCCTGAGTGCACCGCTTCGGCCACCTTCTCATTGCTGAACTCGGGATCGTCGTAGCCGGTGATCTGGTCTGGATACAACCCCTGCGTGGCCAGCAACTGATCGAACAGCATCCGCGTGCCCGAACTCCGCTGGCGGTTGATGAAGCGCGCGCCGGTGCGAGCCAGATCGCGCAGGTCGCGGATCTCGCGCGCCATGTCCGGCGCCACGATCAAGCCCTGCTCGCGCCACGCCAGCCGCACCAGCCGCACCGTGGCCGGCCGCAGCCACTTGCGCAGTGTCACATGCGCCACCGAACCAGCGGTCTGGATCGGCGAGACATAAAAGCCAGCCAGTTCCGACTGCCGCTCCTGCAGGCAGACCAGCCCTTCCACGCTGCCGCAGAACACGGTATCGAGTTGCAGCGGCGCCGGCGTTTCCCTGAGCGCGGCGGCCAGCGTTTCCACGGCCGGGTCGTGGCTGCCGGAGAAATGCAGCACGGTCTGAGGCCGTGCGGCCTCATCGAGATCGGTCAGGAAATCGGCCATGGCCTTCTGCACGGCGGGATCGATCGTCTCACGCAGTCGCAGTTCGGCCCGTAGCAGCCGTTCGCCGAAGCGCGTCAGCGATGCGCCACGCCCGCGCTCCATGTCGAGCATCGAGCGGCCGAGCATCTCTTCCCAGGTGCGCATCACGCCCCAGGCATGACGATAGGAAAGTCCGATTTCCTGTGCCGCCCGATGGAGCGACCCCGTTTCGCGCACGGCCTTTAGTAGCTGGAACACCTTGCCGTTGGCGCGGGGGTTGTCATCGGCGGCAATGACCGGGAACAGGTCAAAGCGGAAGGTCATATGTTTCGCCTTGCATATTTACGAGGCCTACAGGCTCATTGACAATCGTGTGCCTCGGTTTCCACGACGATTCGCGCATTCTCCATGAAGCATCGTCGCTATGGCAATTGTGTTTCCGAAAACATAAGAGAAGGAATTGCACATGTCTGATCGCCGTCTTCCCCGCCCAATTCGCCGGTTTCTCACCTCACCCGCCACGACGGCCGCGCTGGCATTCATTGTGCTCTCGACAGCATATGGCGCAGTGAATGCTGCCGATCTGAAAATGGCCACAACCACGAGCACCGAGAATTCCGGGCTGCTCAAGTACCTGCTGCCGAAGTTCGAGCAGAAAACCGGCATCAACGTGAAGGTGATCGCCGTCGGCTCGGGCAAGGCCATGAAGATGGGCGAGATGGGCGACGTGGATGTGCTGCTGGTGCACGCACGCAAGATGGAAGACGAATTCGTCGCGGCCGGCTACGGCGTGAACCGTCGGGACGTGATGTACAACGACTTCATCGTCGTCGGCCCCGCGAACGATCCGGCCAACCTGAAGGGCGGGAAGGACGTCATCGCCGGATTCAAGAAGCTGGCCGGCAGCGGCAGCAAGTTCATCTCGCGCGGTGACAATTCCGGCACCGACGTGATGGAGAAGGACTACTGGAAGAAGGCTGGCATCGAGCCCAAGGGCCAGCCGTGGTACGTCAGCGCCGGGCTCGGCATGGGCGAAGTGCTGACGATGGCCGCCCAGCTCCCGGGCTACACGCTATCCGACCGAGCTACCTACGGCGCGTATCGCGCGAAGACGGGCCTGGCCATCGTGCTACAGGGCGACCCACAGATGTTCAATCCGTACGGCGTGATCGCCGTGAATCCGGCCAAGCACCCCGGCATCAACTACGCCGACGCGATGAAGTTCGTCGAATGGGTCACGTCGAAGGAAGGCCAGGACGCGATTGCCAGCTACAAGGTCGAGGGCGAACAACTCTTCTTCCCCGACTACAAGGCAAAGTAACCAGGCGACGCAACCGGAGCCGGGACGGCGCTGAAGTCCCGGCATAACCACGGGGGCGCCGGACTCAGCCCGCCCCGGTGGCCTCCAGCCGTGGAAGCTGTGGCAGATCCGTCGCGACCTCGGCAATCATCCGCCGCATCCACATCACGTCCGGCGCCGCATGGCAACGCTCGTGCCAGAGCTGGTAGAAGCGCATGCGTGGGAACTGCACCGGCGACGGCACCATGCGGATCGGCAGGTACTGCGCGTAATGCGCGGCAAACTGCCGGCCCGTGGTGAACACCATGTCCGTCTTCATCAGCACGTAGGGCACCAGCCCGAAATACGGCAGCGTGACCTGGATATTCCGCTTGTAGCCCTGCTCCGCCAGCGCCTGGTCGATCATGCTGCGCTGCATCGACGCATACGGCGCCGGCGCCAGATGCGGCATTTCCAGGTAGTGGCGCAGCGTCAGCCCGTGACGCGCCAGCGGGTGCTGCGCGCCCAGCATGCAGACGACCTCGTCATCGAACAGCGGCGAGATATGCAGATGCTCGGGCGGCGACAGCCAGTTACCGACCACGAGATCGAGGTGGCCCTGCTCCAGCGCATCCAGAAAGTCGGTCGACTGCGTCATCGGGTGGACGAACAGCTTCGCGCCCGGCGCCAGCCGCCGCACGCGCTCGACGATATTCGGCAGGAAGAACGCGTCAAGATAGTCGGGCGCCCCGAGGTGGAACGTCCGCGTGGTGGTGGCCGGATCGAACTGCTGCGGGGGACGGGCGATGCGATCCATCGCGGCCAGACTCTGCTCGGCCAGCAGTAGTAGTTCGCGGCCGCGCTCGGTGGGCACCATGCCGCTCTTGCCGCGCACCAGAATGGCGTCCCCGGTGATTTCGCGCAGCCGCTTGAGCGTGTTGCTGATGGCGGGCTGCGACTGGCCGAGGCGCACGGCGGTGCGCGTCACGCTCTGCTCGGTCAGCAGTGTGTGAAGCACCCGCAGTAAATATGTATCGAGATGGTCGCGTCCGTGCATGGCAGGTGCCAGCCCGCCATATGGCTTGGCGTGGGTGGCGTGGGGGATGGGAACGGCGCATAGTGTAAGACAGCCACCCCCGAAACGGTCAAATCCGGCACACCGTCCGGACGATCTACGGGAAGACCCGTAGATCGCCGCCAGACGGCCCGTGGACTGGCGCGGCTCCGGCCGGGCCGCCGCCGGATGCGCGCGTTGATGGGGCATATCACATGGGCCGAATATTGCGTCAAAGGGCCAGTGCTATGTTTCCGCCATCCCCGAAAGAGAGAAGATCATGGAGACGCAAACCATCCGCTTCTACCACCGCGGCCAGGTCCAGGAAGTATCCGACGCCCCCGTGACGCGCACCCTGCTGCAGTACCTGCGCGAAGATGTCCGCTGTACCGGCACCAAGGAAGGCTGCGCCGAAGGCGACTGCGGCGCCTGCACTGTCGTGATCGGCGAGTTGCAGGACAGCGGCGATGTCGAATTCAAGGCCGTCAACGCCTGCATCCAGTTCCTGCCCACGCTCGACGGCAAGGCCCTGATCACGGTCGAGGACCTGCGTCAGGCAGATGGCGCGCTGCACCCCGTGCAGGAAGCCATGGTCGAGTGCCACGGCTCGCAATGCGGCTTCTGCACCCCAGGCTTCGTGATGTCGCTGTGGGCGCTGTACCAGCAGCACACCCCGGGTGGCGAGCCGCCCCCGCGCCAGACCATCTGCGACGCCCTGACCGGCAACCTTTGCCGCTGCACCGGCTATCGCCCGATCGTCGACGCCGGCCAGCGCATGATGGCCCTGCCCGCGCCGCAGGCCGACCGCATCGACCCCCGCCAGATCGCCGACACGCTGCGCAGCCTGAAGCGCGGCGAGACGTTCCACTACAACGCGCGCGGCCAGCATTTCTACGCCCCGCGCACGGCCGCCGAATTCGGCGCGATCAAGGCCGCCGAGCCGAACATCCGCATCCTGGCCGGCAGCACGGACGTCGGCCTGTGGGTAACCAAGCAGTTCCGCGAACTGGGCAACCTGCTCTACGTCGGTCAGGTGGAAGATCTGAACCAGATCGCCGAGCGCGACGGCTTCATCGAAATCGGCGCCGCCGTGACGCTGGAAAAAGCCTATGCCGCGCTGAACACCGCCCATCCGGAGCTCGAGGAACTTTGGAAGCGCTTTGCTTCCCTGCCGATCCGCAATGCCGGCACGCTGGGCGGCAACATTGCCAACGGCTCGCCGATCGGTGACTCGATGCCGGCGCTGATTGCCCTGGGCACGGAAGTCGTGCTGCAACGTGGCGACATCCGCCGCGTGATGCCGCTCGAGGACCTGTACCTGGCCTACCAGAAGACGGCCATGGTCGAAGGCGAATTCGTCGCCGGACTGCGCGTGCCGGTGCAAGGGCCGCAGCATTTCCGCACGTACAAGCTGTCCAAGCGCTTTGACGAGGATATCTCCGCCGTGTGCGCCGCGTTCGGTATCACGGTCGAGAACGGCATCGTCACGGCAGCATGCATCGCCTTCGGCGGCATGGCCGCCACCCCGAAACGGGCTGTGCTGGCAGAGGATGCGCTGACCGGCAAGCCCTGGAACGAGGCCACCGCGCGCGCCGGCATGGCGGCGCTGGGCCAGGACTACACGCCACTGACCGATATGCGCGCCACTGCCGACTATCGCAGCCGGGGCGCCGCCAACCTGCTCTATCGCTTCTGGCTGGAGACACGCGACAGCGCGTTGCCCGCCGCCATGGTCAACGTCCGCGCCATCGGCGCCGGTGAAACCGTGAGCGCCTGAGGAGAGCCTGCATGAACAAGCAAACCGAACCTTTCCTGCTCGACGCCAGCGTCGCCGCCGAATCGGCGCCGCAAGTGGGCATCTCGCGCCCGCATGAATCGGCCCACCTGCACGTGGCAGGCACCGCCACCTATACGGACGACATTCCCGAGCTGGCTGGCACGCTGCACGCCGCGCTCGGCATGAGCACGCGCGCCCATGCGCGCCTGAAGTCGATCGGTCTCGAGCGCGTACGCAAGGCGCCTGGCGTAGTGTCCGTGCTGACCGTCGACGACATTCCCGGTGCCAACGAATGCGGCCCGATCATCCATGACGACCCGATCCTGGTGAAGGACGTCGTCCAGTTCATCGGTCAGCCGATCTTCATCGTGGTCGCGACGTCGCATGACGCGGCACGCCGCGCCGCCCGTCTGGCCGACATCGAGTACGAAGACCTGCCCCCCGTGCTCTCGCCCGAGGCCGCGCACGCCGCAGGCAGCTATGTGCTGCCGCCGATGCACCTGAAGCGCGGCGAACCTGCCCGCCACATCGACGCAGCCATCCACCGCGATGCCGGCAAGATCCACCTGGGCGGTCAGGAGCAGTTCTATCTGGAAGGCCAGATCGCCTACGCCGTGCCGCGCGAGAACGACGGCATGCACGTCTGGTGCTCGACGCAACACCCGACCGAAATGCAGCATCACGTGGCCCACATGCTCGGCTGGCACGCGCATCAGGTGCTGGTGGAGTGCCGCCGCATGGGCGGTGGCTTCGGCGGCAAGGAATCGCAGTCGGCCATGTTCGCGTGCTGCGCGTCGCTGGCCGCGTGGAAGCTGCTGTGCCCGGTCAAGCTGCGTCCGGACCGCGACGACGACATGATGATCACCGGCAAGCGCCACGACTTCGTGTTCGACTTCGATGTCGGCCACGATGACGCCGGCCGCATCGAAGGCGTGCGCGTGGAGATGGTGTCTCGCGCGGGTTTCTCGGCCGACCTGTCAGGTCCGGTCATGACGCGCGCGATCTGCCACTTCGACAATGCCTACTGGCTGCCGAACGTGCAGATCGACGGCTACTGCGGCAAGACCAACACGCAGAGCAACACCGCGTTCCGCGGCTTCGGCGGCCCGCAGGGCGCATTCGCCGTGGAGTACATCCTCGACAACATCGCGCGCAACGTGGGCAAGGATTCGCTCGACGTGCGCCTCGCCAACTTCTACGGCAAGACGGACAACAACGTCACGCCGTATGGCCAGACCGTCGAAGACAACGTCATCCACGAGCTGATCGATGAACTCGTGGCGTCGAGCGAATACAAGGCCCGCCGCGCCGCCACGCGCGCGTTCAACGAGACCAGCCCGATCCTCAAGAAAGGGATCGCCATCACGCCGGTCAAGTTCGGCATCTCGTTCAACGTGGCCCACTACAACCAGGCCGGCGCGCTCGTGCACGTCTACAACGACGGCTCGGTGCTCGTGAACCACGGTGGCACGGAAATGGGCCAGGGCCTGAATACCAAGGTGGCGATGGTCGTGGCGCACGAACTCGGCATCCGCATGGAACGTGTGCGCGTGACCGCTACGGACACCAGCAAGGTAGCCAACACGTCCGCAACCGCCGCATCGACCGGCGCCGACCTGAATGGCAAGGCCGCGCAGGACGCCGCCCGCCAGATCCGCGAGCGGCTGGCCGCGTTCGCCGCCCGCAAGGCCGGCGTGCCCGTCGAAGACGTGCGCTTCGGCGACGACCTCGTGGTGGCTGGCGAGCTGCGCCAGTCATTCGGTGATCTGGCCCGCGAAGCCTACGTGGCCCGCGTGCAACTGTGGTCCGACGGCTTCTACACCACGCCCAAGCTGCACTGGGACCAGAAGGCGCTGCAGGGTCGCCCGTTCTATTACTACGCCTACGGCGCAGCGTGCTCGGAAGTGCTGGTCGATACACTGACCGGCGAATGGAAGCTGCTGCGTGCCGATGCATTGCACGATGCGGGCAAGTCGCTGAACCCGGCCATCGATATCGGCCAGGTGGAAGGCGCGTTCATCCAGGGCATGGGCTGGCTGACCACAGAGGAACTGTGGTGGAACCAGAATGGCAAGCTGATGACGCACGCGCCCTCGACCTACAAGATCCCGACGATCAACGACTGCCCGGAAGCGTTCAACGTGCGGCTGTTCCAGAACCGAAACGTCGAGGACAGCATCCATCGCTCGAAGGCCGTTGGCGAGCCACCGCTGCTGCTGCCGTTCTCGGTGTTCTTCGCGATCCGCGATGCGATTGCTGCGGTGGGCGACTACAAGGTCAACCCGCCGCTGCGCGCGCCCGCCACCAGCGAAGCGATCCTCGACGCCGTGGAGGCCGTGCAGGCCGCCGTGGTTTCCGCCTGACGCAATACCAGGACCGATCATGCAGGACGCCCCCCTCAAACCGTTCCGCTTCGCCGACGCCACCCGCTGGGTGCGCGCCGGCGTGCCCGTGGCGATGGTCACCATCGTCGAAGTCAAGGGTTCCGCGCCGCGCGAGGCGGGCATCCGCATGCTGGTGACGGCCGACGACCTGGTCGGAACGATCGGCGGCGGCCACCTGGAGTGGCGCGGCATGGACATCGCCCGAGAGATGATCGCAAAGGGCGAAAACGGGGAGCAGCGCCGCATCGAGCGTATTCCGCTTGGGCCCGCACTGGGTCAATGCTGCGGCGGCGTCGTGCGCCTGGCGTTTGAAGTGCTGACCCATGACGATCTGGCCTGGCTCGACGCGGTGGAATCGGCCTTCGCGACCGGCAAGGCACTCGCGCGGCATGTACCGGTGACCGGAGCGGTTCGCACGGAAGCCAGCCGCGACCTGTTGCCGTCGGTGCAACTTGCCGCCGATGACAGCTGGATCGACACGCTCGTGCCGGACGACATGCACGTCGTGCTGTTTGGCGCGGGGCATGTCGGCCACGCGCTGGTCAAGGTGCTGGCCACGTTGCCCTGCCGCGTGCACTGGGTCGACGAACGCGACACGCTCTTCCCCGCCGGCCTGCCCGAGAACATCGAGGCCGAAGCGACCGATACGGCAGAAGCCGTGGTCGACCAGGCCCCGGCAGGCAGCTATTTCCTTGTCATGACGCACAGCCATGCGCTCGACCAGACCCTCTGCGAGCGGATCTTCCGCCGCACCGATTTCGCTTACTTCGGCCTGATCGGCTCGAAGACCAAGCGCGCGAAGTTCGAACACCGGATGGCCGAGCACGGCATCGACGCCGCGCGCTTTCCGGAAATGACATGTCCCATGGGAGTCTCCGGCATCACGGACAAGGCACCGGCTATGATTGCGGTAGCCATCGTCGCCCAACTGCTCCAGGTCCGCGACCAGCGCGCAGCTGCGCTGGCCGCCAGCCGGCGGGAGGCGGTGCATCCGTAACCGGGCAGCCGTGATCCGGCTGCCGCCATAAGACAAGAGGCCCCATGACCATTGATGCCGCGCTGGCGGACAAGATCCGCCGTACCCCCAAGGCCGAACTGCACGTGCATATCGAAGGCACGCTCGAACCCGAGCGCATCTTCAGGCTGGCCCAGCGCAACAACGTCAAGCTGGCCTATCCGGACGTGGAAGCGCTACGCGCCGCGTACGCCTTCACGGACCTGCAATCGTTTCTGGACATCTACTACGCCGGCGCCAGCGTGCTGCTGACCGAAGAAGATTTCTTCGACATGACGATGGACTACGTCAAGCGCGCCGCCGCCGACAACGTCCGCCATGCCGAGATCTTCTTCGACCCGCAGACCCATACCGCGCGTGGCGTGCCGATGGGCACGGTGATCGACGGCATCGCCGACGCACTGGCTCAGGCACGCACCGAGTACGATTTTTCGAGCAGCATGATCCTCTGCTTCCTGCGCCACCTGTCCGAGGAGGATGCGCTGGCCACGCTGGAGGCGGCGCTGCCCTATCGCGACCGCTTTGTCGGCGTGGGGCTGGATTCCTCGGAACGCGGCAACCCCCCCGAGAAGTTCGCGCGTGTGTTTGCCCGCGCCAAGGAACTCGGCCTGCATCTGGTGGCGCACGCTGGCGAGGAAGGCCCGCCGCAGTATGTGACCGATGCGCTGGACATTCTCAAGGTCGAGCGGATCGACCACGGCGTGCGCGCGATCGAGGACGAGGCGCTGGTCCAACGCCTGGCACGTGAACGCGTGGCGCTGACCGTTTGCCCGCTGTCGAACCAGAAGCTGATGGTCCACCCCGACCTGCGCGATCACCCGATGAAGCGTCTGCTCGACGCCGGTGTGGCCGTGACGCTCCATTCGGACGATCCCGCCTATTTTGGCGGTTATATGAACGCGAACTGGGAGGCATCGTTCGACGCACTCCCGCTCGATGCGGCCGATGCCCACAAGCTCGCCCGCAACAGTTTTGAAGCGGCCTTCCTGCCGGACGTGCAGAAGGCCGAATTCCTGGCTGAAGTCGACCACTTCTGGTCGGCCACGCCCGCATCCCTGCCCGCAACGGCCAACGTGACAACCACGACCTGACCGGGCGCATTTCAAGAACGCCGGATGCTTCGCCCGTTGCTACACCGAACGGGCGAGGCACCGGCCGCCCCGAAGACATGAAGATGACGACGACTTCCCCTGCATCTGGCGCCGACAACGCCGTGACCCGCGCAATCCGCGGCCGCATTCTGCACTTCCTGCGTGACCCGCAGTTTCATGACGACGCCTATCAGTATTGGGAAGACGGCGTCATGATCGTGAAGGCCGGCCGCATCGCCGCAGTCGGCAATTACGCGGACCTGTCACGCGATATCCCGCAAGGCGCCGAAGTCGTCGACCATCGCGGCAAGCTGATCGTGCCCGGGTTTATCGACACGCACATCCACTACCCGCAGACCGACATCATCGCGTCGCCGTCGCCGGGCCTGCTGCACTGGCTGGACACCTACACGTTCCCCGAGGAGCGCCGCTTCAGCGACCCCGCCTATGCGCGGGCCGTCGCCGATTTCTTCACCGACGAACTGCTGCGCAATGGCACGACCACCGCCATGGTCTGGAGCACCGTGCACGCGGCATCGGCCGACGCACTGTTCGCCGCCAGCCAGCAACGCCACATGCGCATGGTCACCGGCAAGGTGCTGATGGATCGCAACTGCCCGGACTTCCTGCGCGACACCGCCGAGAGCGGCGCGCGTGAATCGGCCGACCTGATCTCGAAATGGCACAACGTCGATCGCCTGGCCTACGCGATCACGCCGCGCTTCGCGCCGACTTCCACCGAGGCACAGCTGGAAGCCTGCGGCGAGTTGGCGAAAGCCCACAGCGACGTCTTCATCCAGACCCACGTGGCGGAAAACCGCGACGAGGTGAAATGGGTGGCCGAGCTGTTCCCCGATGCGCGCAGCTACCTGGACGTCTACGACCGCTACAACCTCCTGCGCCCGGGCGCGTTCTACGGCCACGCGATCTACCTCGACCAGGATGACCGCCGCCGTCTGGCAGACAGCGGCGCGGCCGTGGCGCACTGCCCTACGTCGAACCTGTTCCTGGGCAGCGGCTTCTACGACTTCCACCAATCGGATGCGAATCGCCTGAACGTCACGCTGGCGACGGACGTTGGCGGCGGCACGTCGTTTTCGATGTTCCGCACCATGAACGCCGCGCACAAGGTGGCGCGGATGGGCGGCTACCACCTGACAGCGCTGCGCATGTTCTACCTGGCCACGCGCGCCGCCGCGGAGGCGCTGGGCTGGCAGGACCGGATCGGCAGCTTCGAGGTGGGCTGCGAGGCCGACTTCGTCGTGCTGGACCCGGACGCCACGCCGCTGATTTCGCGCCGCAGCAGCCGCTCGGAAACGCTCGAAGAGCAGTTGTTCGCGTTCGCGATGCTTGGCGACGACCGGGTCATCGAGAACGTCTACATCATGGGCGAGGCCACCAGCCCGGTCGCCGCCTGATCGGGCGTAGGCGGGGCATATTTGTGTGGATCGGCCGATTCCACCCAAACATGGTCCGCCGATGTGCTTTTTTGGTCTCAATGCGAATCCGCCCTCGCGGAGCATTGACCATAATCAACACAACGGTCATCAAAGCCTTCTAGCCTGTCACGCATATAAAGTCCGCCCATCCGGGCAGACGCACATGCATACCGACTCGCCAGACCTTTGATGACTGCCCCATCCGACACCCTCTCGCCGGCCGACGCCGACGCGATCTCGCAAGCGCCGAACCACAGCACGAACCGCCCCAAACGCCCGGCCAAGAACATCCCCCTGCCGGAGCCAATCGCCTTCGAGGCCCCGTTTCCGAACCGCAAGACGATCCGCAGCTGGCTGATTCCCCTCGGCGGCCGCAGCACCGCGCGCGCGCTGCTTCTGTTCGCGTTCGATTACGCGCTGTTCGCTGCCGTACTGGCCGGCGTGGTCCTGGCATCATCCTGGTGGGCCAAGGTTGGGCTCGGCGTGCTGGCCGGACTGATCATCGCGCGCCTGTTCATCATCGGCCACGACGCCTGCCACCAGAGCCTGACCGACCATCGTGGCCTGAACAAGTGGCTGGGCCGGCTCACGTTCCTGCCGTCGCTCACGCCTTATAGCCTCTGGGAAGTCGGCCATAACGTCGTCCATCACGGTTACACGAACCTGAAGGGCTTCGACTTCGTCTGGGCGCCCTACTCGCTCGAGGAATTCCGCGCGCTGCCGCGCAGCCGCCGGATTCTGGAACGCATCTACCGCAACGGCCTTGGCGCCGGCCTTTACTACCTGATCGAGATCTGGTGGTTCAAGCTGTTCTTCCCCAGCAAGCGCCAGATGGCGACCCGTCGCCCGATCTTCATGTGGGACTGCGCGCTCGTGGCAGCTTTCGGCGCGCTCTGGATCGGCGCGCTGGTCTGGCTGGCCGTGGCCACCGGGCAATCCCCGCTGCTGCTGGTCGGCACCGGCTTCGTGCTGCCCTTCCTGATCTGGAACGCCACCGTTGGCTTCGTGCTGTACGTCCACCATACGCATACCAGCGTGGCGTGGTACGACACCAAGGCCATGTGGGCGAAGGCCCAGCCGTTCGTGTCGACGACCGTGCATCTGCGCTTCAACTTCGGTATCGGCGCGGCCCTGCATCACATCATGGAGCACACGGCCCACCACGTGGACATGAGCATCCCGCTGTACCAGCTCAAGCGCGCCCAGGCGCTGCTCGAGCACGCACTGCCGGGTCGCATCATCATCGAGAAGTTCTCGTGGCGCTGGTATTTCCATACAGCTCGCCGCTGCAAGCTCTACGACTTCAAGGCGCTGTGCTGGACGGATTTCCGCGGTCGCCAGACCAGCGAAAACGCTCCGACTCCGGTCTGAGCACATCGGGAATGGCGGCGTTAGCGACATTCCCTTGAATTGACAGAAACTGCGAGACGGGTGGACTTCGGTCGCCAGTCTCGCTAAAATGCGACCTTCCATTGGGGAGTAGCCGCCCTGATCTCACCGCGCCGCGCAATGCGGCACCCGGAAGACAGGGGCGTACGTCAACAGACTTGACCAAATGCCGACATGGCAGGCGGTTATGGCGTGCGCAGCCCAGGACCTTGCGTCCAGTGCCTGGCGAGACCGATGACCTCACCTTTCTGGCCGGGCCGGGAAAGGTGTGCGTCATTGGCATCTCGCGATGCATTTGCGGCCCGGTTATTCAAACGACAAAAAATGGAATCGTTCCTCGTCTCCACAGGCATCGTCGCGCTCGCTGAAATGGGCGACAAGACGCAGTTGCTGTCGCTCGTCCTGGCTGCTCGCTACCGCAAGCCAATTCCCATCATCCTGGGAATCCTGATCGCGACACTGGTCAACCATGGCTTTGCCGGCGCGCTCGGCGGCTGGATCACAGGCGTGGTCGGTGTAGACCTGCTGCGCTGGATTCTCGGCCTCGGGTTTATTGCGATGGCCGGCTGGATGCTGATTCCAGACAAGCTCGACGACGCCGAGGAAGCCAAACCCGTCAAGGGCGCGCTCGGCATCCTGGGCACCACGATCATCGCGTTCTTCTTCGCCGAGATGGGCGACAAGACGCAGATCGCCACCGTGGCGCTGGCCGCGCGCTTCCATGGCGAAGTGATTGCGGTGGTGGCCGGCACGACGTTCGGCATGATGCTCGCCAACGCCCCCGCCGTCCTGCTTGGCGACCGTTTCGCCAACAAGATGCCGATCGCCCTGGTGCACAAGATCGCCGCTGCGATCTTCCTGGTGCTGGGTCTGCTGGCGCTGTTCAACGTCGGCGGCTGAGGATCGTGGCTCCCCTCTCCCGCTCAGCGGGCGCGGGGAGAAGCAATTCCGATCCGGAAATAAAAAAACGGGGCCTAAGCCCCGCTCAAACCCTCGCCGGTCCGGAACAGCCAGCTGCAAACTGCGCAGCCTCCGGACCGTCGATCACCGATGCTCGGTCAAAAATCAGTTGGTGGTTTTCGCGCCGCCTTCGAACCATTGGCCAAGGAGCGCGCGTTCATCGTCCGTGATCTGCGTGACGTTGCCCAACGGCATCGCCTTCTGCTGCACGGCCTGTTGATAGATCAGCTGAGCGTGTGCCTTGATGCCATCGACGGAGTCCAGCTTGATCCCCTTGGCAGCGGTCGGCATCATCTTCGGCTGCTCGGCGTGGCACTGCACGCAACGCGTGTTGATGATTTCCTGGACCTTCACGAAGCTCACGGCATTGGCGGCGTCACCAGCAGCATTGCTGGCAACTTGCGGACGCGGTTGCGGCGCGATCATGAACGCCACCACGCCCAGGCAGGCCACGCCGGCCGTCGGCCATGCGAAGTTGATCTTGCCCTTGTGCTTCAGGATGAAGAACTGGCGAATCAGCACGCCGGCCAGCATCACCATGATCAGCACGAGCCAGTTGTTCTTGGCCGCGTACGTCATGCTGTAGTGGTTCGACAGCATTGCGAACAGCACCGGCAACGTGAAGTACGTGTTGTGCACGCTACGCTGCTTGCCGCGCTTGCCGTGGATCGGATCCACCGGCTGGCCGGCCTTCAGCGACGCCACCACCTTGCGCTGGCCCGGGATGATCCAGAACAGCACGTTGGCACTCATGATCGTCGCGATCATCGCACCGGTCAGCAGGAATGCCGCGCGGCCCGAGAAGATATGGCACGCCACAAACGCCGCGACTGCCACATAGACCGCCACCAGAATGCCTACGGTACGGTCGCTCTTGCCGAAGATGCGGCAGATCGAGTCGTAGACCACCCAGCCAAGCACGAGGTATGACACGGCAAAGCCAACGGCGGCGCCGGGCGACATGTCGTACACATTCTTGTCGATCAGGAACGTGCTCGCGTTGAACAGATACAGCACCACCAGCAGCGCAAAGCCGCTCATCCACGTCGAATACGACTCCCAGTAGAACCAGTGCAGGTTCTCCGGCAGGCTCTTCGGCGCGGTCAGGTACTTCTGCGGGTTGTAGAAGCCGCCGCCGTGCACGGCCCAGAGTTCACCGTCGACACCCTTGACCTTGAGGTCGCTGGCCGTGGGGCGCGTCAGGCTGTTGTCCAGCCAGACGAAGTAGAACGACGAACCGATCCAGGCAATCGCCGTGATCACGTGGAGCCAACGCAAGAGCAAATTGGCCCAGTCGAGAATATAGCCTTCCATGACTTGTCTCCTTTATTCCCGTCCGCCTTGATCAGCTGCCGCGGTAGGTCGAGTACGACCACGGCGACACCAGCAGCGGCACGTGGTAGTGCGCGGCGGTATCGGCAATGCCGAAGCGCAGCGTCACCACGTCCAGGAATGCCGGTTCGGGCAGTTTGACGCCCTGGGCACGGAAATAGTCGCCGGCGCCGAACTCGAGTTCGTAGACGCCCGCTACGAGGTCGGCGCCTTCCAGCAGCGGCTGGTCGCAACGGCCATCGTGATTCGTCGTGACCGTCTTCAGGGTCTCGCGACGATTGTCGACAATTTTATGGAGAGTGACCGACATTGCGGCGCCAGGCGTCCCGGCTGCCGTGTCGAGAACGTGAGTGGTCAAGCGTCCCATCCTGTTCTTCCTTTGGGGTGTGGGTTGTGAGGGGCGCCGCTGCCTTCACTAGCACCATTTTGAGGAATGGTGCCCGCTCGGTACGTGTTTCAACGCATCCCGGCGCTGGATTGGTGCGAGGCGACAATGCGCCCGCGCCATCCTGATGACAACTCGGTATATACCCGTAGTTGTCGAAAACCTGAGGCGGTTTTGTTGACAATGGTGCTTGCATATCCAAATAATTGTCAACAATTTTTAGATCTGCACGGCCGCATGATCGGTATCAAGGCGCGTGATGTCGGTTTGATAACCACTCGCTACGATCGCCGACCATCGCCACCTTGCATTGCGAGTGACCAGGATGTCCAAGAATCTCAAGCTTATTGCCGCGACCGACGCCCTGCCGGCGCTCACCGACAACAAACCGGCCCGCAAGGGCTCCGTCGAGGAGCGCATGTATCACGAGATCTATGACGCGATCATGGAGCACCGGCTGCCTCCCAGGACCAAGCTGACCGAGCATTCGCTTTGCGAGATCTATGCCACGGCCCGTCATACGGTACGCAAGGTGCTGTCGCGCCTGGCCGCCGACGGCATGGTCGACCTGGAGCCGAATCGCGGCGCGTTTATCGCCAGCCCGTCCACCGACGAGGCGCACGACATGTTCGAACTGCGCCAGATGCTGGAGCGCGCCGTGCTCGAGAAGCTCGCCTCCCTGCCCAACGTGCGCACCGTGATCGCCCCGCTGCGCAAGATGGTCAACGACGAGCGCCAGGCCTTCCTGACGCATGAGCGCCCGCGCTGGATCCGCCTCTCGGCCGAGTTCCACACCGCGCTGGCCGAACTGTCCGGCAACCAGTTGCTCGTGACGATGATGCGCCGGCTGGTGTCGCGCACCACGCTGATGATTGCCAGCGTGGAGTCGCCGGGCCACAACGCCTGCTCGTTCGACGAGCACGACGAAATCCTCGATGCACTGGAACAGGGCGATGCCGCCCTGGCCCAGGCGCGCATGGCGCACCACCTTGGCGCCTGCGCGGAACGCGTTCAGCCGGATGAACCCGGCAACTTCGATCTTCGCAGTGTGCTGGGCCGCTCCACCTAGCGCAATGTTCCCGCCGCCGGGCAACAGCCACCCCCTGTTGCCGATCTAGAACCAGCGGTCTCATCTGCCGAAAGACGCCCAACCAGAGGCCAGGCACGAGACCGGACAAGAGTCATCGACGGAAGTCCACCAAAAAGAGACACCGGCGAATGGCCAGGACAAAAACCCGGCGCGCGTTCCCATCCAAATCCAAAGGAGAGGAGACACACCCATGAATTCCGCAAGCACCACGGTCCCCACGGATCTCACAAACGAGCGGTTGCCCTCCGGGCGATTGCTTGCCCTGGGCCTGCAGCACGTGCTGGTGATGTATGCCGGCACGGTTGCGGTTCCGCTGATCGTCGGCGGTGCGCTCAAGCTTCCCAAGGATCAACTCGCGTTCCTGATCAACGCCGACCTGTTCGCCGCCGGCCTGGCCACGCTGATTCAGGCCTTCGGCTTCTGGAAATTCGGCATCCGCATGCCGGTGATGATGGGTGTCACGTTCGCGTCGGTGGCGCCGATGATCGCCATCGGCAACGATCCGAATGTCGGCCTGCTCGGCATCTATGGCGCGGTGATCGCGTCCGGTATCTTCGGCATATTGATCGCACCGATGATGGGCCGGATGCTGGGACTGTTCCCGCCTGTGGTCACCGGCACGGTGATCACGCTGATCGGGGTGTCGCTGATGCGGGTGGGTATCAACTGGGCCGGTGGCGGACAGCCGACCACGCGCGCCGTGATCGACGGCGTGGTGAAGGAAGTGCCCAACCTCGCTTATGGAGACCTCAGCAACCTGGCCATCGCGGGCCTGGTGCTCGTCGTCATCCTGCTGCTGACCAAGTACGGTCGTGGCCTGGTGGCCAACTGCGCGGTGCTGCTCGGCATCATCATCGGCACGCTGGTGGCGATGGGATTGGGCAAGGTCTCGTTCGAAGGCCTCAACGAAGCCAGCTACGTCGCCGTGATCACCCCGCTGCATTTCGGCATCCCGAAGTTCGAACTCACCGCCATCCTCTCGATGTGCATCGTGATGCTGATCACGCTGGTGGAGTCGACTGGCATGTTCCTGGCCCTGTCCGACATCACCGGCCGCAAGCTCAGCCGTGACGACCTGACCGCCGGCCTGCGCGCAGACGGCCTGGGCACCGTGATCGGCGGTATCTTCAACACGTTCCCGTACACGTCGTTCTCGCAGAACGTTGGCCTGGTCACGGTGACCGGCGTGCGCTCGCGCTACGTCGCCGCAGCCGGTGGCGTGATCCTGATCGCGTTCGGCCTGTTCCCGAAGATGGCCCACGTGGTGGCCTCGGTGCCGCAGTTCGTGCTGGGTGGCGCCGGCATCGTGATGTTCGGCATGGTGGCCGCCACCGGCATCCGCATCCTCGGTTCGTGCGATTTCAATCGCAACCGCCACAACCTCTTCATCGTTGCGATCTCGATCGGCTTCGGCATGATCCCGACGCTGTCGCCGACGCTGTTCCAGTACCTGCCCAAGTGGACCGACCCGTTCACCCACAGTGGCATCGTGCTGGGCACCATCGTCGCCGTAGCGCTGAACCTGTTCTTCAACGGCATCCAGTCGGCCGAGGAAGCCATGCGCAATGCCGCCGCGAACTCGCACGGCACGGAGTGATTCCGGACAATTCAAATACAACAATCAATAGCGACAATCTGACACCGACAATCGACATCGGTCGGCATCAGATTGTCAAGCCCTACGGGAGCGTTTCTGGCATACGCCTTGCGTAAGTCTGGTCGCTTCGAAGCATGGCTCCCGCGGGGCGCGGCAGTTTCTCCTGAAGCAGAAATATAGAAATGACACACGATAACTATCCACGCGATCTCATTGGCTACGGCGCGCAGCCGCCGCACGCCCGCTGGCCGGGCGGCGCGCGCATCGCGCTGCAGTTCGTGCTCAATTACGAGGAAGGCGGCGAGAACTGCGTGCTGCACGGCGACGCGGCATCCGAGCAGTTCCTGTCCGAGATCGTTGGTGCCGCCGCCTATCCGGCTCGACACATGAGCATGGAGGGCATCTACGAATACGGCTCGCGCGCCGGCGTCTGGCGCCTGCTGCGCGAGTTCGAACAACGCAAGCTGCCGCTGACGGTCTTCGGCGTGTCGATGGCGCTGCAGCGCCATCCGGAACTGACCCGCGCGTTCGTCGAACTCGGCCACGAGATCGCCTGCCACGGCTACCGCTGGATTCACTACCAGGGCATCGACGAAGCCATCGAGCGCGAGCACATGCGCATCGGCATGGAGATCATCAAGGAGCTGACCGGCGAGATGCCGCTGGGCTGGTACACCGGCCGCGACAGCCCCAACACGCGCCGGCTGGTTGTCGAGCACGGCGGGCTGCTCTATGACGCCGACTACTACGGCGACGACCTGCCCTTCTGGACCGATGTGGAAATCACCGGTGGCCAGAAGAAGCCCCATCTGGTGGTGCCGTACACACTCGACACCAACGACATGCGCTTCGCCACGCCCCAGGGCTTCAACACGGGCGAGCAGTTCTTCCAGTATCTGAAGGATGCCTTCGACGTGCTCTACGCCGAAGGCGATCCGCAGGGCCAGGACCGCCCGAAGATGCTGTCGATCGGCATGCATTGCCGCTTGCTGGGCCGCCCGGGACGTTTCCGCGCGCTGCAGCGATTCCTGGATTACGTGCAGTCTCACGACAAGGTGTGGATCTGCAGGCGTGTCGATATCGCCCGCCACTGGATTGAGACCCACCCCTATCGGAGCCACGCATGAGCCAGACCACCTACACGATCGCCCAACTCAACACGATGCCCGAGGCCGAATTCATCGCGGTCCTCGGCGGCATCTACGAACACTCCCCCTGGTTCGCCGAAACGGCGGCACACAAGCGCCCATTCGCCAATACCGCGGAACTGGCATCGGCCCTGCGCGGCGCCGTAGATGCCGCGGGCCAGGAAGCACAGCTCAAGCTCGTGCGCGCTCACCCGGAACTGGCGGGCAAGGCCGCGGTGCGCGGCGAGCTGACGGCGGAATCCACGCGCGAGCAGGCTGGCGCCGGACTCGATCAGTGCACGCCCGAGGAATTCCAGCGCCTGCAGGGACTGAACGAAGCCTACAACCGCAAGTTCGGCTTCCCGTTCATCCTCGCGGTCCGCGGCTATGACCGGCACGGCATCATCGACGCTTTTGCAAGGCGCCTGGAAAACACGCCGGAGGTCGAGTTGCAAACTTGCATCAACCAGATTCATCGGATTGCGCAGTTCCGTCTGAACGACTTAGTATCCGCCTGACCAAAAAAAGCACATCGAAAAAAGAGAGAGAAATCAGGAGCGTTCAGCAGCAGATCGAGCATCACTGTGAGACAAGAACGTGCCAGGCGGCGCCAATTCCCGCGCGCCGCCCAGGCACGGAACTAGAGAGAACCCAGCAGGTTCCAGCACACAGGCAAGCGTTCTGAGCAGCATTACAACCACGGAGGTCTTAAACATGAAGAAGCAGTACAAGCCGGCTCTCAAGCTGGCGGCGATCGCAGCCACCCTTTTCTCCGGCGCGGCCATGGCCCAGTCCAGCGTGACGCTGTACGGCATGGCCGATGCTTTCATCGGAGGCGTCAAGAATCCGGGCTCGGGCGACCGCGCCTACGTAGTCAACTCGGGTGGCATGCAAACCTCGTACTGGGGCATCAAGGGTACCGAGGACCTGGGCATGGGCACGAAGGCCATCTTCGACCTGAACGGCTTCTTCCGCCCCGACACCGGTAGCATGGGCCGCTTCACCGGCGACTCGATGTTCAGCCGCAATGCCTTCGTCGGTCTGACGAACGAAACCTACGGCACGCTGAAGATCGGCCGCAACACGACGCCGTACTTCGTGTCGACGATCCTGTTCAACCCGCTGGTCGACTCGTACACGTTCAGCCCGATGATCTTCCACACGTACTTCCCGACGCCTCAGAACGTTGGCGGCGTGTCCGATCCGGGCATCCTGGGCGATTCGGGCTGGAACAACTCGCTGCTGTACTCGACGCCGAACTTCGGTGGCCTGACCGCGAACTTCATCTACGGCTTTGGCGAATCGCCCGGTAACAACGGCAAGAACAAGTGGGGCGGCAACCTGACCTACTTCTCCGGCAACTTCGCTGCGACGCTGGCATTCCAGCAGGTCAAGTTCGACGTTGCTCCGTTTGACCCGCAGAATGCCAATCTCGCGGGCCTCGACAAGCAGTCCGCCGTGCAGGCTGGCGTGACGTACGACTTCAAGATCGTCAAGGCCTTCCTGCAAGGCCAGTACATCAAGACGAACTTCAATACGAGCTCCAATGGCGGCGACATCAAGCACATCGACGGCCAGGCCGGCGTCGCGGTGCCGGTTGGCGCAGGCAATATCCTGGCGTCGTACACCTACGGCCGCGTGCTGAACGAAGTTGCCGGCATCAAGCGCAACACGTTCGCCGTCGCCTACGACTACAACCTGTCGAAGCGCACCGACGTCTATGGTGCCTACTACTACGACAAGGTGTCGGGCGTCGAGCACGGCGACACCTTCGGTGTCGGCGTTCGCCACCGCTTCTGATCCCGTTCTGATCCCGGAATATTCCGCCGGATCAATGGTCGTACAGCCCGCCTCCGGCGGGCTTTTTTGTTGCGTGTCCCCATGACACAGGCGTCACAATGCTGCGCCGCATTGCAACAAGGCGCAATCAAAGCAGGATGGGAAGCCACTGCTCCATAGGCGGATTCAATTGGCAAGCCCTTCGTCCGCTGCCTAGATTAGTTTCCCGGCCTCTGTGCTGGGCCACGTAAACAGGAACGAATGAGGTGACGCATGCGGCGCTATGTGAAATCCCGGTCGGAACTGATGGCCATCCTGAGCCAGTGCCTGGACAACAATCCGGAGTGCGGCGAGGTTGAGTTGCACGCAATGCGCGTGCATCAGCCGGACCATACGGGTTGCAACTGGAGCGCCGAGGTGGATTTTCGCCAGGAGACTTTCCCCGATCTGGCACAGCAGATGGCCGCGGCCCGTTCGATCATCGTGGTGATGCGGGAGCAGTACAACGTGCTGCAGTAGAGAGTAGTAGGCATGACAGGGCACGACCCGTGCGTACTGACCCGCCGACGCGCTGACACTCCGGCAGACGTGCCAGCGCACCGACAATGAAACAGGGCCGCTTTCGCGGCCCTGTTTCTTTTTGCTTCCGGCAGATATTCAGATCGTGAACATCAGCGGATGGCGTTGCACTCCGCCACGGCCACGGCCGTCATGTTGACGATACGGCGCGTGGTCGCCTGGGGATTCAGGATGTGCACCGGCTTGGCCGCGCCCAGCAGGATCGGACCCACCGTCACGCCCTGGCCGCCCGTGATCTTGAGCAGATTGAACGCGATGTTGGCGGCATCCAGCGTCGGCATCACCAGCAGATTGGCGCTGCCGGCCAGCTTGGTGCCCGGCAGGAAATGACGGCGCACTTCCTCGACCAGCGCCGCATCGCCCTGCATCTCGCCTTCCACTTCGAGCTGCGGGGCCACACGGGCCAGGATCTCGGCCGCGTCGCGCATCTTGCGCGCCGACGGTCGGTTCGACGAACCGAACATCGAGTGCGACATCATCGCCACCTTCGGGTGCAGGCCGAAGCGTGCGATTTCCTCGGCTGCAAGCTGCGTGATGGCAGCCAGTTCCTCGGCGCTCGGATCATCGTTGACGAACGTATCCGTGATGAACAGCGTGTACTTTTCGAGCATCAGCGCGTTCATGGCCGCGAACACCTTGGCACCCGGCGCCAGGCCGATCACGTCGCGCACGTGCTCCAGATGTGCCTCGAACCGGCCCACCGTGCCGCACAACAGTGCATCGGCATCGCCCATGTGCATCAGCATTGTGCCGATCAGCGTATTCGAACGGCGCAGCGCCACCTTGGCCATGTCCGGCGTCACACCATCGCGGCCGCGCAGCGCGTGGTACTCCTCGTGATAGGCGCGATAGCGCGGATCGTCCTCGGGGTTGATCAGTTCGAAATCGACGCCCGGACGCAGACGCAGGCCCGCCTTCTCGATACGCATCTGGATTACGTGCGGGCGACCGATCAGGATCGGGCGGGCCAGACCTTCGTCCACCACGCCCTGCACCGCACGCAGCACACGCTCTTCTTCGCCCTCGGCGTAGGCGACGCGCTTCGGCGCGGCCTTGGCGGCCGTGAACACCGGCTTCATGATCATGCCGGTGTGGTACACGTAGCTGGTCAGTTGCTGGCGGTAGGCTTCGAGGTCCTTGATCGGGCGCGTGGCCACGCCGGATTCCTCGGCGGCCTTGGCAACGGCCGGCGCGATCTTCTCGATCAGGCGCTGGTCGAACGGCGTCGGGATGATGTAGTCCGGGCCGAACTTCAGTTCACGACCACCGTAGGCGGCGGCCACGGCGTCGTTCAGTTCGGCTTCGGCCAGTTCGGCGATCGCCTTCACGCAGGCCAGCTTCATTGCTTCCGTGATCTTCGTGGCGCCGCAATCGAGCGCGCCGCGGAAGATGTACGGGAAACAGAGCACGTTGTTGACCTGGTTCGGATAGTCCGAACGGCCCGTGGCGATGATGCAGTCCGGACGCGCGGCCTTGGCCACTTCCGGGCGGATTTCCGGCTCCGGGTTGGCCAGCGCCAGGATGATCGGACGGTCGGCCATGGTCTTGACCATGTCACCGGTCAGCACGCCCGCGGTCGAGCAGCCCAGGAACACGTCCGCATCCTTGACGATGTCGGCCAGCGTGCGGGCCGTCGTGTCCTGTGCGTAGCGAGCCTTGTTGGCCTCCATGTTCGCGTCGCGGCCGTGGAAGATCACGCCCTTCGAGTCGACGACGTAGATGTTCTCGCGCTTCACGCCCAGGCTGACCATCGTATCCAGGCACGCGATTGCGGCGGCGCCCGCGCCCGAGACGGCCAGCTTGACCTTCGCGATGTCCTTGCCCACCACCTTCAGGCCGTTCAGCAGCGCTGCGGTCGAGATGATTGCCGTGCCGTGCTGATCGTCGTGGAAGACGGGGATGTTCATGCGCTCACGCAGCTTCTGCTCGATGTAGAAGCACTCGGGAGCCTTGATGTCCTCGAGGTTCACGCCGCCGAGCGTCGGCTCCAGCGCCGCCACGATCTCGACGATCTTGTCCGGGTCGCGTGCATCGAGTTCGATGTCGAACACATCGATGCCGGCGAATTTCTTGAACAGGCAGCCCTTGCCTTCCATCACGGGCTTGCCGGCCAGCGGACCGATGTCGCCCAGGCCCAGCACGGCGGTACCGTTGGTCACCACGGCCACGAGGTTGGCGCGCGAGGTGTACTCGGCGGCCATCGCGGGGTCCTTGTGGATCTCTTCGCAGGCGTAGGCCACGCCCGGGGAGTAGGCCAGCGACAGATCGCGCTGATTGGACAGCGCCTTGGTGGCCGTTACCTGGATCTTGCCCTTGGTCGGGCTGCGGTGGTATTCCAGCGCAGCCAGGCGCAGTTGCGCTTCGGGACTATTGGGGGCATGTTGCGGTGCATCACCGGTGGTCTTGCTGCTCATTCTCTGCTCGTCCGGGTAAAGGCGGGAAAAAATCGAGGAGCCATTCTAGCCCAGCCGCCACGCGGCGGCAGGGCTTTGGCACGCCCGATTGGAAGATTTTGCCGCCACCGGACGCAAAACTCCTTTTACCGTACGGTAGCCAATACCTTTCACCCCCGCCGGCGAAAGGATATTGCGCGGCGCCCTGCTACTTCTTGTCCTTGTCGACCTCCAGCGTCACGCGACGCGGCCGCCCGCTCTCGGCCGGGAAGTCCGCGAACGCGCTGCGGATCATGTAGGGCATCACCGCCGCCGGATTACCACTCTCTGTCGTATTGGTGGCGGTGACCTGATAGACACGCTTGCCGCTGGCTGCATCCTTGAAATAGACGCGCACGCTCGAATACGTCACGGGCACGTCGCGTATCACGGTCTGGGGCGGCCAGTAGCCGGGGCCCCATCCCCAGGGGCCATAGGGTCGATACCCGCCATAAGGGCCCCAGTACGGCCCCCAAGGTCCGTACCAGGGGTCGGGATAGACGGTCTCCGCCACCTGGGCAATCCCGGGCGCGGCGTCGTAGTCCATTGTCACCAGATAGCGTGCCTGGCCGGCCGGGCGCTGCTCGAAGCCAAGTCCGGACAAGGTGTCTGCCAGCCACTGCTCGAAGGTCTGGCGCTCGAGTTGCTCTTCCTGCTGCGACGTGTGTTCGAACGCGTAGGTCCGCGGCGCATCGTTCTGCCAGCCGGCCTGCCGGAACGCGGTGACCTCGGTGGTCACCGTGGTGGCACATCCCGCCAGCCAGAGCGAGCCCAGCGCCATCAGCGCCCAGAAGGCGCCCCGTCTTCCCCACTTCGTCACTGCTTTCCCTGATGCACGCATTCCCTGATACCTCGTTCTTCCTGATTTGGTTGCATTTCCTCAGACAGGAACAACCCTTTTGAATTCCCACGCCGCATCTGGCATCCCGCATTGCCCGAACCCCTTGGCTACAATGAGGGCTTCGAGGGCCGTCGCGATCTTCAGCACGCCGCCCGCCCCCCGGTCACTCCGAAGACAGGATTCCCCATGCTGCGCACCGATACGCCCGTCACCGTCTATCGCAAGGACTATACTCCGCCCGCTTTCGCCATCGACCACGTGGATCTCGTGCTCGACCTCGATCCGCAGCGTACCGTCGTCACCAGCACGCTGAAGATCCAGCGCACTGGCGCGGCCGACGCGCCGCTGATTCTGGCCGGCGAGGAGCTGGAACTGGTTGGCGTGCGCCTCGATGGCCAGCCGTTCTCCGGCGTCAGGCAGGACGGCGACTCGCTGACCCTGACTGGCCTGCCGGGAGCTGGCACGCTGGAAATCACCACGGCCTGCAATCCCGCCGCCAATACCACGCTGTCCGGCCTGTACGTCTCCAACGGCAACTTCTTCACCCAGTGCGAAGCCGAGGGCTTTCGCCGCATCACGTATTTCCTGGATCGCCCGGATGTGATGACGACCTACCGCGTTACGCTGCGCGCCGATCGCGCCGCAAGCCCGGTACTGCTTTCGAACGGCAACCTGCTCTCGCAACGCGATCTGCCGGATGGCAAACACGAAGCCGTCTGGGAAGACCCGTTCCGCAAACCGTCATACCTGTTTGCCCTCGTGGCCGGCAAGCTCGAGCGTATCGAGCAGACCATCGTATCGGCATCGGGCAAGCAGAAGCTGCTGCAAGTCTGGGTGGAACCGCAGGACCTGGACAAGACGCGTCACGCGATGGACTCGCTGGTTCACGCGATCCGCTGGGACGAGCAGCGCTTCGGCCTGGAACTTGACCTCGACCGTTTCATGATCGTCGCCGTGGGCGACTTCAACATGGGGGCGATGGAAAACAAGGGCCTGAACATCTTCAACACCAAGTATGTGCTGGCCAACGCCCAGACCGCGACGGATGTCGACTTCGCCAATATCGAATCGGTGGTGGCGCACGAATACTTCCACAACTGGACCGGCAACCGCGTGACCTGCCGTGACTGGTTCCAGTTGTCGCTCAAGGAAGGCCTGACCGTGTTCCGCGACCAGGAATTCTCGGCCGACATGATGGGCTCGGAATCGGGCCGCGCGGTCAAGCGCATCGAGGATGTGCGCGTGCTGCGCCAGGTGCAGTTTCCCGAGGATGCGGGTCCGATGGCCCACCCGGTGCGCCCGGACAGCTACGAGGAAATCAACAACTTCTACACGGTCACGGTCTACGAGAAAGGCGCCGAAGTCGTGCGGATGTACCAGACCCTGCTTGGCCGTGACGGCTTCCGCAAGGGCATGGACCTGTACTTCCAGCGTCATGACGGCCAGGCGGTGACATGCGACGACTTCCGCGCGGCGATGGCTGACGCGAACGGCCGCGACCTGAAGCAGTTCGGCCTCTGGTACAGCCAGGCTGGCACGCCCGTGGTCACGGTCAAGACCGCATGGGACGGCGCCTCCGGCACGCTGACGCTGACGTTGTCGCAGCGCTGCCCGAAGGTTGGCATCGAAACGCGCGCTGGCATGCCGGACAAGCAGCCGTTCCACATCCCGTTCGCGCTCGGCCTGATCGACGCAGAAGGCAACGACCTGCCGCTGCAACGCGAAGGGGAGCCCAAGGCAGGCGCGAGCACACGCGTGCTCGATTTCACGCAAGCCGAGCAGACCTTCCGCTTCATCAACCTGCCTCGCGGTGGCAAGGCGCCATTGCCCTCGCTGCTGCGTAATTTCTCGGCACCAGTCGTTGTCGATTACGAATATAGCGATGCGGAACTGACCTTCCTGCTCTCGCACGACACCGACGCATTCAACCGCTGGGAAGCCGGCCAACGCCTGGCCACGCGCGCGCTGCTGCATCTGGTGGCCGACGTCCAGGCCAATCGTGAACTGAAGCTCGACCCGGCGCTGGTGTCGGCGTTCCGTAGCGTGCTGACCGATGGTGCGCTGAATCCCGCCTTCCGCGAACAGGCACTGATGCTCCCCGCGGAGGCCTATCTGGCAGAACGCATGGGCGTGGCCGACCCGACGGCGATTCACCGCGCACGCCTGTTCCTGCGCGAAGGCCTGGCCCGCACGCTCAAGGCCGAATGGCTGGCCGCATACGAGGCCAACGCGACACCGGGCGAGTACAGCCCCGATGCCGACTCGATGGCCCGCCGCGCGCTGCGCAATCTCGCGCTCGGCTATCTGGCCGACAGTGGAGACGCCGACATGCAGGCACTTGCGGACCGCCACTACCAGCAGAGCGACAACATGACAGACCGCTTCGCCGCGCTGTCTGCGCTGGTCAACAGCTTCGCGCCGGGCCGCGAACACGCGCTGACTGATTTTTACGAGCGCTTCGAAGACGACGCGCTGGTCATCGACAAGTGGTTCTCGCTGCAGGGAATGCAGCGCGGCGAAGTTGGCCCGCACGCGGGCAAGCGCACGATTGATACCGTGCGCGCGCTGATGCAGCATCCGGCCTTCAATCTGCGCAACCCGAACCGTGCCCGTTCGCTGATCTTCAGCTTCTGCTCGGGCAACCCGGCGCAGTTCCACGCCGAGGACGGCTCGGGCTACGCATTCTGGGCCGACCAGGTACTGGCGCTAGATGCGATCAACCCGCAGGTGGCCGCGCGCCTGGCACGCGTCATGGACCGCTGGCAGAAGTACGAGATGCCCCTGCGCGAACGGATGCGAGCGGCGCTGGAACGCGTGGCCGCCTCGTCGACGCTGTCGCGCGATGTGCGCGAGATCGTCAGCAAGGCCCTGTCGGCCTGACCTGGAAAGTGGCATGTCCGCAGCGGCACACATGTAGAATTGCGGCCATCCAAGGAGAACCCCACCATGACACGCATCAGCCTCACCCGCTATCTGGTCGAGGAGCAGCGCAAGCACAACACGATCGAGCCGGAACTCCGGCTGCTGATCGAAGTGGTCGCGCGCGCCTGCAAGGCCATTTCCAACGCCGTCAGCAAGGGCGCCCTCGCGGGTGTGCTCGGCTCGGCCGGCACCGGCAACGTTCAGGGCGAAACGCAGCAGAAGCTCGATGTGATCGCCAATGAGGTGCTGCTCGACGCCAATGAATGGGGTGGCCATCTGGCTGCCATGGCGTCCGAGGAAATGGACTCGTTCTACGAGATCCCGAACCGCTACCCGAAGGGCGAATACCTGCTGCTGTTCGATCCGCTCGACGGCTCGTCGAACATCGACGTGAACGTGTCGATCGGCACGATCTTCTCGGTTCTGCACATGCACAAGCCCGGTCAGACCGTGACCGAGCATGACTTCATGCAACCGGGCACCCAGCAGGTGGCGGCCGGCTATGCCGTGTACGGCCCGCAGACCACGCTGGTGCTGACCGTCGGCAATGGCGTGCACATGTTCACGCTGGACCGCGAGGCAGGCAGCTTCGTGCTGACCCAGTCGGACGTAATGATCCCGGAAGACACCAAGGAATTCGCGATCAACATGTCCAACATGCGCCACTGGGCTCCGCCCGTGCGCCGCTACATCGACGAATGCCTGGCCGGCGACGAAGGTCCGCGCGGCAAGAACTTCAACATGCGCTGGATCGCGTCGATGGTGGCCGACGTGCACCGCATCCTGACGCGCGGTGGCGTCTTCATGTATCCGTGGGACAAGCGCGAGCCCGAGAAACCGGGCAAGCTGCGCCTGATGTACGAAGCCAATCCGATGGCGTTCCTGGTCGAGCAGGCAGGCGGCGCGGCCACCAATGGCCAGCAGCGCATTCTGGACGTGGAGCCGACCAAGCTCCACCAGCGCGTATCGGTCATCCTCGGTTCGAAGAATGAAGTCGAACGCGTCACGCGGTATCACCAGGAAGACGCCGCCAAGGCGTAACGGGTAGATCTGGTTTCGACAAGCACAGGGCGCCTCGGCGCCCTGTCTGCTTTCCTGAAGCCAACAGCCTCACGGCGATCCGTAAAAAAGCGGCAGGCTTTGCCCGTTTTTTCGCCCGCGGCGTGAGCGCCACTCGTGCGATGATTGCCATCTGTCGCCCACCGCCGTGGCTGGCAACTCCCAGCGAACAGGGACTGCCACAGCGGAACTTTGAAAAAAGTCGCATCGGGGGCTTCACAAAATAAAAAGTCGCTGATAATATTGCGGGCTCTATCCGATTCGATCGATTCGCAAGCAACAGCGCAAATCGAGATCAAGCGGTAGAACAGGTTTCGCAAGTTTAAGGTTTCGCCGGTGTAGCTCAGTTGGTAGAGCAGCGCATTCGTAATGCGAAGGTCGTAGGTTCGACTCCTATCTCCGGCACCACTTGAAAGTAGAAAGGGCAACCCTCACGGGTTGCCCTTTTTGCTTTGCAGTCGACAGATAACTTGGGCACGACGACGCCCATATAATCCGCAGCTGCCACATCGCCATCCCTCTTTTTCTCCCCCGACCTGCGCTGGGCTACGCCAGCCTGGCTGGCACGACCTGCGTGCATCTGCCTCATGCCGTCCGCTGGCCGCCACATTCCTCGGGCGCGGCAACTGTCGTGCCGGCACCATGCTTGAGTCGGCATCGGAGTCTCCCGCTACGTGCACCGCTCGACAATGGCCGTGCTGTTGGCAAGCGCCTCCATCATCTTGCCGCGTTCGACCACCGCGTCGACGTAATAGTCGGCCTCGACTCGCAGCAGCCTGTTGCGATTCAGCATTCTTGCCAGTGCAATCGATTGCCAATAGGCGAAGTGAGACCGTTTTACCCCCGGCTGGTAGAGCTGGTTGACGAGTGTTTCGTGCCGTCCTGTCCGGCGCGAACCCGCGCTACCCGGAACGGGCAGCGCGGTATGCCAGGCGTAGGCCGCGTGATAGGCCGCGTAGTAGCTACGGCTGATCGACGAGCGGTAGGCCACCTCCCCCATCGCCGCCCCGGCAATGTCGGCGGCGAAATGGAGCATCTCCCGCGCATCGACACTCATGCCTGAAACACAACGTCGAGTTGGGCCGAAGGCAACAGGCCTCGCGCAAGCTGGACGGCGGTCAACGCCTCGTTGAGCGCGAACATATCAACGCCACGACCCACGCGCACGACGAGCAGCACCGCATCGTCACCGCCGTCAAAACCTGCATAGACACGCGAGACCTCACAGTCCGCGAGCGACATGCCACGGCGATGCAGCAGTTCGTCGGCCGCCTCCAGATGCGCCGCTTCGGGATCGTCTGGCAGACCGCCGTCGCCGCTCAACGACACGACAGGCGCCATTGCCTGCATCGGACCAAGCTCCACCTCGCATCTCGTGGTCCGATCGTCCAGAGTCATTTCCATCATCATTCCCTCCCTGCCAGTGACCATCCAACATTGGATGACGGAAATTCTAGGCGTGGGGAACGGTGAAAAACCGAGGGACCTGCAAAATGCGATTCGTCTCATCCCAACGGCCGCGCACTGGCTGCCCAAAGACAGTCCGAAAGCGTGCCGACTATCGATGCGATCGGAACATGGAGTCATCCATCGGAGCATCGACCGCAACATCGGGGTCTCCCAGCATACGCACGAGCACCGTTTCCATCCGCTCGATCGACGCCGACTTCGGCAGATGCTCCTGTACACCGCACGCGCGCAGCGACGACGGCACATGCATCCACATGTTGTCCGACAGCAGCAGGATGCGCGCATTGGGCAGCGCCTGGTGCAAGCGCCGCAGCAGATACCAGTTGTCGAAGGCGTCCACTGTCATGCCGTAGATGACCAGCACGTCTTCCAGGCTATGCGCGAACAGCAGGATCCCCTCGGGATCGATACTCTCCACCGGGCCGATGCCTGGCATACGTTCAAGCAGGCGTTGCATACCCAGCCTGGTCAGTGGATGGCTCTCAATCACGATCGCGCCCATGGTGTGCTCCTGTGCTCCGCTGTTTGTCTGCGGAGACACATGGCGCAAACGTCGTGCCAGCGGTGGCGCGCACCGGACGACGGCGCGGCGTGGCGGCGATGCGTTACCGGAGGCGGGATGGCGGGCGATCGCGCCAGAGTGGCCTGGGGCGGCGACGTTACGACTCGCGTAACGTGTCACGTTCCCCGTAACGTGCTGCATCCGTTTGGAAGCAGGAACGGAAGGTGCGCCACCCGCGTCAGTTCACGGCGATGCGGTCGTCCACCACGCGTATCTGGCCGCCTGGCTTGTCTTCCATGACCTTGAGCACCTTGTGGCCGACCTGCAGCGTCACGCCGCCGTGGATATGCCGGCCCACCGCGATCTGCGCCTGCTCGGACGGCTTCATCTGCTCGGCCAGGTGGGCGATCTCCGCGTCGAGCTCGAACAGGTCGCGATTGATCCTGTACATCGTGGCACGCGCCTTCTCGCGGATGTCCCCCGTGGCGCGTTCGGGGTGCTTGGCAAAGAACGCCACGAGTTGCTGGAGTTTGCACTGTTCCTCGACGATCTTGCCGCGCCGGACTTCCAGTTCCGCCTTCTGCTCGTCGGCAAGCGGGTTGAGTCCGACCTGCACGGTAGTGGCGGTACCCGCCGGCGCGCCCAGGGTCCCAGTGCTGACACTCTGCATCGCCCGCGTACGCCCGCCGCTGATGCTGCCTGGCGCGCTCGGCACGCCAACCACCACCCGTTCGCCCGCGGAGACGTCGCTCTGCCGGATCCCGCTCTCCACGATCACCTCGGCCACTGCCTCGACAATCGCATTCTGGATGAAACGCGCATGAACGGAGCCCTTGCTGCGCACGCTGGCAATCTCACTCGGGGCGCCACCGCTCGCGGTTTCTGCCTTGCCGATGATGCCGCCCTTGACGATCACATCGCCGCCGGCCTGCACACTGGCGGCTTCGATCGTCCCCTGCACAACCACATCACCGGTGACACGTACCGACATGCCGGTGCGGATATCGCCCGACACGCGGAGCGACCCATCGAAATTGACGTTGCCGGAATGCAGGTCGACGGCATCGACGTCGACCACCGGGCTGACGATCACACCATGTGGCAGCACCCGGGGCGAGCCTGCGATCACGGCGATCAGCAGCAGTGGATCATTCGGATCGCTTGCCACGCCGGTCAGATCGGACGCGTAGGGCGTATCCACCACAGGGTCGGCCGGAATCGTCTTGCCAAGCACATCCATGCCGTCCTTGCCCGATCTGGCCGGCGTGCGGCGCATTAGCGCGGTACCCGGGTTGACGAGCAGGAGACTACCGAGATCGCGCAGGTCGACACGCTCGTCCTCGTTCTCCGCCAGGACAGGCCTGCGGGGCTGGACGAGGCTCTCGAAGCGCGCTGTCTCACCCTGCACGGGCGCCACGCCGCGCGCGATCTCGCGACCCTCGCAGCTACCGGCCTCCAGTGCAACGCCGATTGCCGCGCTGTCGAGCAAGGCCACCACCCCCATCGAAGCCGCGGCGGCGGCGATCTCTTCGGCCGTGATTGGCCGGCCGCCTTCCGAGGCCACCAGCGTCAGCAACAGCCGCAGCTTGTCGGCCGTGATCTCAAGTTCGAATTCGCCATCCAGGACGCTGCCGATCACTGCGTCAATCTCGCGATCGGTCAGTTGGCATTGCGTCAGGAAGCCCGTCACGGCGGCGGCGTCCAGCCGCGCGCCCTGCCAGCCGTGCTCGGCCAGGCAAGCTTCCAGCGAAGCGTCCAGGCTGGCGCGATCGGGCGGCAAGTGGCCCACGTCCGGTGTAAAGCAAGCCCTGACCTGGCTCCCAGGCTGGCTGAGTTCCAGGCGCAACCCCGCGTCGGCTGTCATGTGTCCCCGCCTCTATGCTGCATGTCGCAACAGCCGGCCTGGGCCCATCGCCCGGGGACTTTCCGCAAAGACCCACCGAATCCGTCGCCAACTGTGCTTGTCGTCGATCCATGTTCAACGGCGCCGGCGGTGTGAACTTGAGCCCACAAAAGTAGGGGGGGCGCAATTTCGGTAAACTAGCGCCCTCCGATGTCCCCGCCCCAAGGCACCACCCCGATGTCCAGCACCTACGAAGTCCGTCCCGGCCAGTCAATCGAACTGCTCAAGGAACTCCACATCCTGACGCGTGACGGCAAGATGAATCAGGACAGCCGCCGCAAGCTCAAGCAGGTCTATCACCTGTACCAGTTCATCGAGCCACTGCTGCGCGAGGTAAAGGACGAAAAAGGCACGGTCTCGCTGGTGGACCACGGCGCGGGCAAGTCGTATCTCGGGTTCATCCTCTTCGATCTCTTCTTCAAGGACCTGAAGGACAGCTCACACATCTACGGCATCGAGACCCGCGAGGAACTGGTGACCAGCTCGCAGGCGCTGGCCAGCCGCCTGGGCTTCGGTGGGATGTCGTTCCTGAACCTCTCCGTGGCCGATTCGATCACGTCGCCCGCATTGCCGCAGACCATCGACGTCGTGACGGCCCTGCACGCGTGCAATACGGCCACTGACGATGCGATCCACTTCGCGCTGGCCAAGCAGGCGCGGCACATCGTGCTGGTGCCCTGCTGCCAGGCCGAGGTCGCGAGCGTGCTGCGCAAGCACAAAGGCAAGTTGCTGGCCGGCAATCCGCTGACGGAAATCTGGCGCCACCCACTGCACACGCGAGAGTTCGGCAGCCAGGTCACCAACGTGCTGCGCTGCCTGCAGCTTGAAGCGCACGGCTATCAGGTCAGCGTGACGGAGCTGGTGGGCTGGGAACACTCGATGAAGAACGAACTGATCATCGCCCAGTACAAGGATTTGCCGCGCCGCCGTCCGGCGGAGCGCTTGCACAATGTACTGGAATCGCTCGGCCTGGAAGAACTGAACGAGCGATTCTTCACCGCGCCCTGATCCGGGCTGCGGTCGGAGGACGCATCGGAGATCGCGTCAGCAATCGAGTCAGAGATCGCTCTTGCCAGCCATCCATTCGAGCCAGCCTGCGTGGCCGAGCCGGCGCATCGTTTCCATATTGCGCTCGTAGATATCCTCCGCCTCCGGGACCGCTTCGGCGGCACGCGCGATGCTGTCTTCACGCAGCAAGTGCAGGATCGGATACGGTGCGCGATTCGTGTAGTTCTCGATGTCGTCGGGCTCGGTGCCCTCGAACTGGTAGCGCGGATGGAAACTCGCAATCTGCAACGTACCCTCGAGCTTCAGGCTACGCAGCAGGCGATCGGCGAAATACAGGAAGTCGTTGTAGGCCAGGAAGTCGCCCAGCGCGTGCGGCACAATCAGCAGAATCGTGTCGATCTTCTCCGGATCGGACGTCTCCAGCAGGCGTAACTCGCGCTCGAGATCGTCCAGCACGTCCTCGTCGCGCGTCGCGTCGCTGATCACGTAGCGGACCTGATCCTTGACATACACGCTCTTGGCAAACGGGCACAGGTTCAGGCCAATCACAGCGCGCGCCAACCAGTGGCGCACGTCCGCGATGATGCCATCGTTGTCGGCGGGATTGGCCAGCCTTGCCTGATCGGTCGTGTTCACGCTCATGCGTTCGCGATGCTCAAGGCCACGGCCTCGGCGACTTCGATGCCGTCGATCGCCGCCGAGTAGATTCCCCCGGCATAACCGGCACCTTCGCCAGCGGGATAGAGCCCCTTCACGTTGATGCTCTGATAGTTCTCGCGATCACGGCGAATCCGCAGCGGAGAAGACGTGCGCGTCTCCACGCCGGTCAGCACCGCATCGTGCATCGCAAACCCTGCGATCTTCTTGTCGATCTCGGGCAGCGCCTCGCGGATCGCGTCGATGACATAGTCTGGCAGCGCCGTGCTCAGGTCGGTCGGGGTCACACCCGGCTTGTACGACGGCTCCACCGAGCCGAGCGCCGTCGAGGCACGCCCTGCGATGAAATCGCCAACCAGTTGCCCCGGGGCGCGATAGTCGCTGCCGCCCAGCGCAAACGCGCGCTCTTCCCACTTGCGCTGGAATGCGATCCCGGCCAGCGGGCCACCCGGGAAGTCCTCCTCGGGTGTGATCCCCACGACGATACCGGCATTGGCATTGCGCTCGGCGCGATAGTACTGGCTCATCCCGTTGGTCACGAGCCGGCCCGGCTCGGACGCGGCGGCCACCACGGTGCCGCCCGGGCACATGCAGAAGCTGTAGACCGCGCGGCCATTGCTGGCGTGGTGAACCACCTTGTAGTCGGCGGCGCCCAGCAGCTTGTTACCGGCGAACTTGCCGAAGCGGCTGCGGTTGATCAAGCCTTGCGGATGCTCGATGCGGAAGCCCAGCGAGAACGGCTTGGCCTCCATGAAGACGCCTCGGTCATGCAGCATCTCGAACGTGTCGCGCGCGCTGTGGCCCACAGCCAGGATCACGTGGTCACAAGGCAGATAGTCGCCAGTGGACAGCTTCAGCCCGCGCACCTGGCCGTTGTCAATATCGACATCGTCCACGCGCGTCTCGAAGCGGATCTCGGCGCCCAGCGACAGCATCTCCGCGCGCATCTTCTCGACCATGCTCACCAGCCGGAACGTGCCGATGTGCGGCCGCGCCTTGTACAGGATGTCCTCCGGCGCGCCCGCGCGCACGAACTCGTCGAGCACCTTGCGGCCGTAGTGCTTCGGATCCTTGATCTGGCTGTAGAGCTTGCCGTCGGAGAACGTGCCCGCGCCGCCTTCGCCGAACTGCACGTTCGACTCGGGGTTCAGCACGCTCTTGCGCCAGAGTCCGAACGTGTCCTTGGTTCGCTCGCGTACTTCCTTGCCGCGCTCGAGAATGATCGGGCGGAAGCCCATCTGCGCCAGGATCAGGCCGGCAAGCAGGCCACATG
This sequence comes from Cupriavidus sp. HMR-1, assembly GCF_000319775.1. Classification (NCBI taxonomy): domain Bacteria; kingdom Pseudomonadati; phylum Pseudomonadota; class Betaproteobacteria; order Burkholderiales; family Burkholderiaceae; genus Cupriavidus; species Cupriavidus sp. HMR-1. Next base: position 12,241 of record NZ_ANKP01000228.1, on the reverse strand, counting down.
GGCCCAGGCCGATCACCACTGGTCGCGACTTCGGCCCGCCCTCGGGTGCGCGGGCAACGAAGTGGTAGGCCATGTCCGGCGTCACGCTCCAGTTCGGTTTGCGAGCCATCCGCTTCAGGGCGCCCGCCTCGTCCTTGACCTCGATATCGATGATGTAGGTCAGCTTGATATCGTCGCGCTTGCGCGCGTCATGCGCGCGGCGAAAGACGGTAAAACCGATGAGCCCGTCGCCCTTGACGCCGATCTGCGCGAGATGGGCGCGCACGGCGGCGTCCAGGTCGCTTTCGGTATGGTCGAGCGGGAGTTTGACTTCACTGAGACGTAGCATGGGGTACCGATGGTTCTGTGGCCTTGGTGTCTGGTGGCCGGGAGTTGCCCAGCAGGAAGCCAGAACGGCCGAAGCGGGATTTTATCAGCCGCCACCATCCTGGGCGCGGCGCCGGCACCATGATTTGGCAGCGCGCGGCCCCCTGCGCGGCCAGGCAAGTCCAACCTGTGACTTGGATCACAAGCACGTCCCCGGCATACAGCGTGTGCACGGCCTGGCTGATATCGCTGGCCAGCCAGCGTGGCGCGGTGGTCACGACAATGCCCCCGCCCTCGACATGCACGATCGTGCCGGCTGACAGGTGCTCGAAAAAGCACTGGCCGGCAGCGAGCCGGATAGTGCGGGAAACGGGTCCGGGAAGTTCGGTCGATTCGGTAGATTCGGCGGGCTTGATGAATGACATGGCGTGGCTCCTGGGTCGCAAAATCATGCAAACAAGGCTACCGAGCCGCCCGCCTTGCCAACAGGCACAAGCCATCGCGAGCGCAAGCAGAACAGATGTCAAACTTGCGCCCTGTTACGATACAGAGACACCGCATCTGTATCTGTTCCACTTCGCCCCATCGCGCGAAGATGCCCCCATGACCGCCAACCTCGCCCCCGCCGCATCGCCTCAGTCCTCCGCCCCGCTCTACCAGCAGGTGGCGGGCCATTATCGGCAGGCGATTTCGGTGGGCACGCTGGCGCCGGGTGACCGGATGCCGTCCGTGCGTTCGCTGATGGGGCTGCACGACGTGAGCTTGTCCACGGCGCTCCAGGCCTGCCGCGAGCTTGAGGCGGCCGGCCTGCTCGAAGCGCGGCCGCGCTCGGGCTATTTCGTGCGTGCTCCCGCGCGGCCCTCGCTGGCCCCGATCGAAGAACCGGCCACCGGATTGCCGGACCCCGCGCAGTACGTCGGCATCCACCAGCGCATCTCCGCAATCCTGGCGCGCGGCCAGCATTACCGGATCAACTTCGGCGGTGCCTGCGGGGCGCCGGAGCTGTATCCGGCCGCCGCGTTGCGCTATGCCGCCACGCGGGCACTGCGGCGATACCCGATGCTCTTTGGCAGTTCGGTCGACTTCGACGGCCACCCCGCGTTTCGCGCGGCATTGGCCAGGCACGCGTTGCGCGCGCGGATCAACGTCGCGCCCGAGGACATCGTGGTCACACACGGCTGCACCGAAGCCCTGACGCTGGCCCTGCGGGCCGTGGCCAACCCCGGCGATGTCATCGCCGTGGAATCGCCGACGTACTACGGCCTGCTGCAGATTCTCGAAAGCCTGGGAATGCGCGCGCTCGAGATTCCTTGCAGCCCGCAGACCGGCATGTCGCTCGAGGCGCTGGATCTGGCTGCCCAGACCTACGACAACATCAAGGCCGTCTGCGTGGTGCCGAACCTGCAGAATCCACTCGGCTGCGTCATGCCGGACACACACAAACAGCGCCTAGTGAACTGGTGCGCCACACGCGGCCTCACGCTGATCGAAGACGACTGCTGCTCGGCCACCTTCGACGACGAGGTGCCGCTGACGGCCGCCAAGGCATGGGACACAACGGGCTCCGTGATCTACTGCGGGTCACTCCACAAGATCCTGGCACCCGGCATGCGACTCGGCTGGATCACGGCGGGCAAGTGGCAGGCGCGCGTGGAGATGCTCAAGTTCGGCCTGTCGCGCCCGAACGAGATGCTGACGCAGATCGCCGTGGCCGAGTTCATGGGCACGGGGGCATTCGAGCGTCACCTGCGTCGCCTGCGCACCCAGTTGCGAACCCAGCGCGAATGGATGGCCCAGAGGATCGCAGCCACCTTCCCGTCGGGTACCCGCCTGACGCTGCCGCGCGGCGGACTGCATCTTTGGGTGGAAATGCCCCAGTCGATCTCGTCGGAAGCGGTCTTCGAACAGGCGCTGGCCGAGGGCATCCGGGTGATGCCAGGCGCCATGTTCTCGAACTCGAATCGATTCAATCACTACCTGCGGCTGAACTGCGGCATTCCCAGATCTCCGGAAATCGAGCGCGCGCTCGATACCGTGGCGGGCGTGGTTCGGCGCATGGCCGCCTGAACGTGGCGCCGATGCCGACGCCGGCATCGTTCTTGCGAGATTTCTTCCCCGATTCGGGCACGCTCGCCTATCCTATTGCGCGATACGCCGAACACAAAAAATGGGGAGAAAAAATTGGCGCAAGGACCCGCCGCTTCGCGGCTCGACGATGACTATCGAACGCTGTTCCAGCTAGCGCCCGTTTCGCTGTGGCTGGAGGATTTCAGCGCGGTGCGGCAGGCCTTCACGCAGTTGCGGGCCGATGGCGTCACCAATCTGCGCCGCCACCTGCGCGACAACCCCTCGGAAGTGGCACGGTGCTCTTCTCTGATTCGCGTGCTCGACGTCAACCGCCGGACGCTGGACCTCTTCCGCGCCGCCGATCTGGATACGCTGGTTGCCAACCTCCACACCGTGTTTCGCGACGACATGTTCGATCAACACGTCGAGGAACTCGGACAACTGTGGGACGGCGACAATCGTTTCTCGAGCCAGACCGTCAACTACACGCTGGACGGCGAGCGACTCGACATCCGCCTGGAGGCCCGCGTCATGCCCGGGCACGAGGACGACTGGTCGAGTGTGCTGCTGTCGATCGAGGACATCACGGCCCGCGTGCGCAACGAACGTGACCTGCGCCGGGCCCAGCAGTACGCCGTGGGCCTGTTCGAGCATTCACCGGTATCGCTCTGGGTGGAAGACTTCAGCGTGGTCAAGATGCTGCTCGACGAAGTCCGCGCGGCAGGGATCACGGATTTCCGCACGTTCCTGAACGTGCACCCCGATTTCGTCTCGCGCTGCATGCAGGAGATCCGCGTGCTCGACGTCAACCAGCAGACGCTGGCGATGTTCGGCGCACCCAGCAAGGAAATCCTGCTGTCGCGACTCGGCGACGTGTTTCGCGACGACATGCGCATCCACTTTGCCGAGCAACTGGTCGACCTCTGGCATGAAAAGCTCTGGCAACAGCGCGAAGTCATCAACTACGCGCTGGACGGCCGCCCGGTGGACGTGTTCATGCAGTGGTCGGTGTTTCCGGGGCGAGAGGCTGACTGGGACCAGGTGCTGGTGTCGCTGACCGACATCACGGCACGCAAGAAGGCCGAAGCCTACGTCGAGTTCCTCGGCAAGCACGACGTGCTGACCAAACTCTACAACCGCGCGTACTACGAGGATGAACTGGCGCGGCTGGGCCGCAAGGGGCCGTGGCCGGTCAGCGTGATCGCGGTGGACCTGAATGGACTGAAGGCCGTGAACGATCAGTTCGGCCACGGGGACGGCGACGGCCTGCTACGCCGTACTGGAGAAGTGCTGAAGAAAGCCGTGGGCGAACAGGCTTGCATCGCGCGCACCGGTGGCGACGAGTTCATGGTGCTGCTTCCCGGGCGCGACGAGCGGGGTGCTGCGACGGTGGTGGAGCAGATCGAAGAGGTGGTCGTCCTCAACAACCAGTTCTATCCCGGCGCGCGGCTGTCATTCTCGATCGGGTCGGCCACCTGCATGCAGGGCGACCGCCTGACCGATGCCGTGAAAACTGCGGACAGACGGATGTACGACGCCAAGCGCGCCTACTACGAGGCGCTGGGCAACGAACGCGCGACGCAGAACGACTGAGTACGAAAAAAGCCGGCTAAGCCGGCTTTTTCATTTTCGTTTGCAGCGACGCACGTCACTCAGATAAACACGATCAACGCGACGCCACCGATGATCAGGCCAAACTTGGTCACGTAGTACAGGTTCTTGTTCCAGGCCTTGAAGCGGCGACGGTACTGACCGCCGAGCCAGACAAAGCGGAACAGCTTGTTGATCATGCCGGTCTGGTCGTTTTCGTCGTTCGGCGAACTCGCGGCGGTCATCACCTTGCGACCCAACCAATGGTTGACCGCAGCAGCCCAGCGGTAGCGCATCGGCCGCTCGATATCGCAGAACAGGATCAGGCGATCGGTCTCACTCTTGTTCTCGGCCCAGTGCAGGTACGTTTCATCGAACACCACACCCTGCCCGTCACGCCAGCTATGCCGCTCGCCATCTACCTCGATGAAGCAGCGATCGTCATTCGGCGTGGCCAGGCCCAGGTGATAGCGCAGCGATCCGGCGAATGGATCACGGTGCGGATTGAGCTTGCCGCCGGGCGGCAGCTCGGCAAACATCGCGGCCTTGACCGATGGCATATCGCGCAGCAGTGCGACCGTGTTGGGGCACAGCGCTTCCGCCGACGGGTGCTGGGCTTCGTACCACTTCAGGTAGAAGCGCTTCCAGCCGTACTTGAAGAACGAATTGAATCCGGCGTCATCGTTCTTGTCGGCTGCCTTGATCTTGCGCATCGCGATCAGCGCCAGGCCTTCGTCACGAATCTGCGGCCAGGCCGAACGGATTTTCTCCAGATCGGGAAACCGCTCGACCGGAATGTACGGCGTGCGCGGCACTCCGGAGAAGATGTACATGAAGCAGTTAAAAGGCGCGACCAGCGCTGAATGATCCAGCAACTGCCGCATAAAAGGCAGACGTACCTTGCCGCGGAAGTGCACATACAGGATGGCACCCAGATAGGCCGCGACGATAATCCACTTGATCACCCGAAATCCTCCAGGACAGACGCCGCCCGAGTGCCGGGCGGGAAACGCGCTATTTTAGCGAATCGGCGATCCCGGTGCACTCGTGTGATTCAGGCAACTCTTTTATCTTCCCACAGGCTCTCAGGACTTGCCTCGCGACTGGCGGGAGATCCTGTCGATCAGCACACGCGCGTCATCCGACTTGCCCTGCAGGGTAAGCAGCCTGGCATTGAGCACGATGTTCTCGAGCACGAGCTTGGCGGTGGACGCCCAAAGCGTGGCCAGCAGCGCCTCATGCGACATACCGGAAGTCTCGAGTTCGGTGGAACGCTCGGCGATCAGTTTGCAGGCCATCGCCCGCAGGGCTTCATCGTCGAACGGCAGGTTTGCATAGTCGATGGGATCGGCCTTCTCCACCTCCACCATCAGTTGCAGCAGCATCTGTTCGGTCATCGGCAACCTCCTCTGACAAGCGATCGTCACACGCGGAAATCTGCAGCCATGTCGACATCTGTACGTGCTTCAAGGCGCCCGGAACGACAGGCCTTCACGAACAGATCGTAATCCCGTTCCACCTGGTCGGCGTAAGCGTTCGAATAGGCGATCAGGGACTCAGCCATGCGGTCGCTGGCGCCGAGATACCCGCTGATCTCGGCGGCGTGTCCACTGGCCTTGGCATGGGCGCGCGCCAGCACCCAGCCGCACACCTGGCCGTAGGTCGCCAGCAGATCGGCGTCCATGAGTTCGATATCGACCGAGAACTTCATGTCGCGCAACTGGCGGATGTAGAAATGGCGCCCGAACGGCCCCTTCGACCAACCGAGAAACAGGTCACTGGCCGCCTGCATCAGACGCTGCCCGTCCACGACGCGACGGCCTTCATGCGACACCGCCGCCGACTTGAAGTAGCGCGCGACCACCGACTTGGTAGCCTCCTTGACCTGCAGGAACAACGGCTTGCCGTGGCCATCGATCAGCAACAGGATCAGGCAGCGCGTGCCGACGCTGCCAACGCCGACCACTTTGAAAGCCATGTCCTGCAGCTTGAAATGGTCGAGCAGCCGGCGCCGGTCGGCCGCAAGCGTCGACTTGTAGTCGCTGAAGGATTGGTCGATCAGCTTGGACGGATCGTCGATGCTGAGCCAGTCATCGTCGGTCTCGAACAGCGTTTGCGCGCCATGGACATGGAACACCGCAGGCGGCGCATCGAGAATGCGCCAGCGGTCCCCATCGTGCTCGGTAAGCTTTGGCAACAGCGATTCATGGGTTCGCGCCGCGGCCCTCTCCATCGCGCGCCGGATGCGCTTCTGCACTTCCGGGTTGACCGCGGATTCGAGCAGGCGCTCGAAGGTAATGCGATCGTACCAGGTATCGAGAATGGCCATCTCCGCATACTCGGCCATACGGTCACGGTAGCTGTTGGCGACCTGGTAGACCATGTTGTCGGCGGCAGTGGCGCCGTGGCGAAGATGGCGTGCGGCAACGACAAAACTTGCGGCCAGGCGCTTCAGGTCCCACTCCCATGGTCCCGGGCTGGTTTCGTCGAAATCATTGACGTCGAACAGTAGCGCGCGCTCGGGTGTGGCAAAGCCGCCAAAATTCATCAGGTGGCAGTCGCCGCAGATCTGCATCGTGAGCGATGAGTTCGGCGTTCCGGCCAGATCGTGCGCCTGGATGATCGCGCTGCCGCGATAGAACGTGAAAGGCGAAGCGATCATTCGCCCGTAACGCAGGGGGATGAGGCGTGAGACGCGACCAGCGCTGCTCTCTTCCAGCAACGAAATCGGATCGCGGTCGACGTTGCCAATCACTGCATGATCACGGCGCTGCACTTTCTGCCGCAGGGCCTTGCCGCGCGCGCGGCGTTCTTCGACTTCTGCCACGTTTTCCACACATCCTCCATGTCTGGGCGTTACGACATTTCTGATTTGTGCAGCATATGCAACCACGCTAAGCGAACGCCGACGGCTTGTCAATTTGGCGCCCCACACTGGGTACAGCCTCCATGAAAGTGCCTTAGCGTCACATTCCCTTGATCGCCCACAGAAAATCAGACGGGCCCCTACAAATCTGTCACAACTATCCGTGTAAGCTGTGGTCTGAGTTTCGCATTGCCAACGAGAACATCAGAATTTCATGACCAAAAGTTTTCTTGCTGCCATGCGTCAATACGTGTGGTTCAAAGGGGTCAAGCATCATGTGGTCCAAGGCGTCGAAGCGCTGTCGGACCTGCTTAAGTCCCCTTCCGCCGCGGCCCGCGCGGTCGCTGCGATCGTTGCCGAAACCGAACAAGGTGTGCAGGTATGGGTCTCCTACTTCGGCAAGCCCATGGACCCGCACACCAACTATGTTCTGTGGCCGAACCGCGCGCTGAAACCCGTGCGCCGACGCGCCACGATACCGGAGCGTCTGCTGCGCGACCGGTAACTCGTTGACCGGCGCCGAGGCGTTTCTCAATCGCTCGACAAGGAGTTGCCATGCCTGAACCGAAGCATGACGAAGCGCTGGTCAACAACTACCTCGAGCGCATCTCGGCGCTGTCCGTCAGTGCGTTTGATGGGGCGGATGTGGGTCAGGAACTCACGCAGCTCATGCATGAGGCAAAACGACATTGCTCCGGCGGCAACCTCGAAGTGCTGACGTCGCGATTGAGAGATCGCATTGACGCTGCTGATCGCGAGGATCAGCCTCAAGTACGCGACACCTTCGCCATGGCTGCTTCGCTGATTCAGGGCTAGGCTGCTAGCTCCCTTCCGACACACGAGCACGACACAAGCTTCTACGCAGCACATGCGAACACGGCGCACGAAAAAGTGCCGCGCTTACGCGCACTCAACTTCAATTCGTATAACTGGGAAACGTTGGCCGGACGGCCGATGAACAACTTGAGGACTTAGACCCAAGACATAAAGGTCTTGGTTGCGGGGGCAGGATTTGAACCTGCGACCTTCGGGTTATGAGCCCGACGAGCTGCCAGACTGCTCCACCCCGCGTCTGAAGAAGGAGATTATGACGCAATTGCACGAGCATCGCAAGCCTTTCCTGCACCAATCCGAAGAATGACCGCGCGAACGGCACCAGCATCGCCTCCCCGATGCACCTATGCGGCGCGGCTCGCACGCGATGCGGCCTCGAACTCGTTGATCGTGGCATCGACATAGCGATTCACGTTATCCAGCGCTTCCAGCCTGGTATCAAACGGCTGGCGCGGGAACGGGTTGTGCAATGCCATCAACACCTCGCCATCCTCACGGCGAATGATTTCGATCATGATGGCCCACTTGCCCCTCGGCAAGGCAACTACCTCGTAGATGATCTTGAATCCATCGTACTCGGGCATGGTGAACTCCCTTCTCTGCTGCTGACGCGCACGTACTGGCGCGCCTCACATTCAGGCTAGGAGTCATCCCCGGAAGCAAAAATGATCGCGATCAAACGATGCCGGATTCGGCTTGATATGCGTCATTGCGTGTATCGCAATGGCTGGCCCGCTACTGCCGGACTCAGCGCATCGGCCCAATCAACTTGTCGATCAGGGCATATGCCGCACTGAATGCGGCAACCTCCGCCGCATGGCGCGTGACGAAGGATGGAGCACATGACAGGAGTTCGGTATCGCCGGCATCTGAAGGATCCATCCCCTCCTGACCTACGCGGACCTCATAGCCCCAGCAGCGCCTTCCCGCAGCATCCGCGCCTTCCGTCACCAGCACATACGCATCCATGCCGCGATAACCTTCCACTCGCCACTCTTCTGCTTGCTGCTGCATATGCTGCCTCCCTCGACGGTCCTGACGATATGAAACTGGAGCCGGTCCGCCGCGATGCGTTCCGATTCGAAGATCCACCACTGGAGAAAGGATAGGCGCGAGAGCCTGGGAAGTACGGGAGGAGAAGATGAAGATTGCGCCGAATGCGCAAATGAAAAAAGGGCTTCCATTTCTGGAAGCCCTTTTCTCGTATAGGTTGGCGCGGCTGGCAGGATTCGAACCCACGACCCCTTGGTTCGTAGCCAAGTACTCTATCCAACTGAGCTACAGCCGCAACCGAGAAAAGAGATTATATAGAAGTTTTCAGTTTTGTGAACCCCCTTCGTGCATTTTTTTCATGTGAAGGGTTCGGCAGTCGCAACTTCCTATAATGAGAACCCGATGAAGTGATCCGGACCATGAACAAGGCTTTTGTCAAAGAGTCGTCGAACGATGACGACGAAGATCTTCCCGAAGGCGCGACCCCGCTGCCCGCCGGCACCAAGAACTACATCACCGCCGCAGGCTACAAGCGCTTGCGCGACGAATTGATGCACCTGATCGACGTGGAGCGTCCGGACATCGTGCAGATCGTGTCGTGGGCCGCCTCGAACGGCGACCGCTCCGAGAATGGCGACTATCTCTACGGCAAGAAGCGCCTGCGCGAAATCGACCGCCGCATTCGCTTCCTCACCCGTCGCCTGGACAAGGCCGAAGTCGTCGATCCTTCGATGCAGGGCGACAACGATCAGATCTTCTTCGGCGCCACGGTCACCTATGCCAATCAGTCAGGCGAGGAAACGACGATCACGATCGTAGGCATGGACGAGGTCGATCTCGACAGCAATCACGTAAGCTGGATTTCGCCGATCGCCAAGGCGCTGATCAAGGCGCGCGAGGGCGACACGGTGCCGCTTCGCACACCGGCCGGCATCGAACAGATCGATATTCTGGAAGTCCGCTACCCGCAGAAGTCTTAGCCGTCGTTGCGGTCGCGGAAGATTCGGATCACATCAGGGTTGCGTCGCAGCGCCCGCATGACGTTGGCCAGGTGCAGGCGGTTCTGTACCTGGATCACGAACTGCATGTAGGTAGCCTCCTGATGGCCGCCCTGCTGCGGTTCCATCGCCACGTGCGCGACGTTGGCATCTGCGGAGGTCAGGTCCGCAGCCACGCGGGCCACGATACCCTTGACGTTGCGGACCATGATCTTGATCGACACGTCGAAGGCGCGCGTCGTCTTCTTGGCCCACATCACCTCGATCCAGTGCTCCGGGTCCTTGCTGTGCAGCCGCTTGGCCACCTTGCAATCCTGCACGTGGATCTGCAGCCCTTCACCCTTGCCGAGGTAGCCGACGATCGAATCGCCGGGGATCGGACGGCAGCAGGCCGAGAAGATCATCGACATGCCTTCGTCGCCGGTAATCGGCACGGCCGGCGCGTCTTCGCCCGCGAACGTCTGGACGGCTGCCAGCAACGCGCTGTCGACATCTCCCGACAGTTCCTGCAGCAGGATTTCCATCCGGCGCGCGACCACTGCGGGCACACGGCGTCCCAGCGCGAGGTCGGCGAAGATGTCTTCCTTGAGCTTATTGCCTGTCCACTGGATCATGCGATCCCAGACCGACTGCGGCACCGCCTTGAGTTCGATGCCGAGCTGGCGCGCTGATTGTTCCAGCAGGCGCTCGCCGAGCTGGATCGCTTCGTCGAGCTTGGTGGTCTTCAGGTAGTGGCGAATCGCCGCGCGCGCCTTGCCCGTGCGCACGAACGCCAGCCATGACGGATTCGGCTTTGAGTACGGCGCCGTCACGACCTCGACGATGTCGCCACTCTTGAGCTCCGTGCGCAACGGCAGAAGCTCGTTGTTGATCTTGACCGCCACACACTGGTTGCCCAGATCGCTGTGGACTGCGTAGGCAAAGTCGAGTGCCGTCGCGCCGCGAGGCAGCGCGCGAATATGCCCCTTCGGCGTGAACACATACACGGCGTCCGGGAACAGATCGATCTTGACGTGTTCGAGGAATTCCTGCGAATCGCCGGTCTGGCTCTGGATATCGAGCAGCGACTGCAGCCACTGGTGCGCCTGCTGCTGGATATCGTTGGCATGGTCCGCCTGGTGCTTGTACATCCAGTGCGCAGCCACGCCGGCCTCGGCGATCTGGTGCATCCCACGGGTGCGGATCTGGAACTCCACCGGCGTACCGAACGGGCCTACCAGCGTCGTGTGCAGCGACTGGTATCCGTTGATCTTCGGAATGGCGATGTAGTCCTTGAACTTGCCCGGCATCGGCTTGTAAAGGCCGTGCAGCGCGCCCATCGCCATGTAGCAGTGCATCTGCGTTTCCACGACCACGCGGAAACCGTAGACATCAAGTACCTGCGAAAACGACAACTGCTTGTCGTGCATCTTGCGATAGATGCTGTAGAGCGTCTTCTCGCGGCCCGACAGTTCCGCCACGATACCGGCCCCGGCCAGCGCGGACTGGGCGGCTTCCAGAATCCGCTTGACCACTTCGCGCCGGTTGCCGCGCGCGGCCTTCACGGCTTTCTCGAGCGTGGCGTATCGGAATGGCGAGCCGACCTTGAACGACAGTTCCTGCAGCTCGCGATAGATCGTATTGAGACCCAGCCGATGCGCGATCGGCGCGTAGATCTCCATGGTCTCCAGCGCAATCCGTCGCCGCTTCTCGGGCGGCACGAAATCGAGCGTGCGCATGTTGTGCGTACGATCGGCCAGCTTGACCAGAATCACCCGCACGTCGCGCGCCATCGCCAGCAGCATCTTGCGGAAGCTCTCCGCCTGCGCCTGCTCCCGGCTCTGGAATTCGAGCTTGTCCAGCTTGGTCAGACCATCTACGAGTTCGGAGACCTTCGGACCGAATTTCTCGGCCAGTTCGCTCTTCGTGATGCCCTGGTCCTCCATCACGTCGTGCAGCAGCGCCGCCATGATGGATTGCACATCAAGCTTCCAGTCGGCGCAAAGCTCGGCCACCGCCACGGGGTGCGTGATGTACGGTTCCCCGCTTTGCCGATACTGGCCCAGGTGGGCCTCGTCGGAAAACTGGAATGCCTCGCGCACCAGGGCCTGATCGGCAGGCTTCAGGTACACGAGCTTCTCCATCAGCCTCGTGATCGAGATGACCTGTTGGCGCGGCGGCACCGCCGGCTGCGAGGTCGGCCCGAAAAAGTGCCGATAAGATTGCGCCAGCACGGCGTCGATGAACAGATCGCCACCAGGAGCCGCGGGCACCGTGCCCGCCACAGGCTCGGCATTGAGCTCGTTGGTCAACGCGGCGCGTGACTTGCCCTGCTGAATCGGGGGTACGACGGAACGCTCGCCGACGACGTTGTCGCCGAGCGGATCGGGAAGATTGGGAGCACCGGTACGGGCAGTCACAGTGGATTGTCCTGGACGCTTACGTCCGGTCGGTCCGGCTTGCGATGGTGTGGACGCCAGTGCGGAGGAAGCCGGCAGCGGCGCTCCGGAAGCCACTGTCATGGCGGAGGCGGACTGCCCGCTGGTCGCCGGCCGGCCATGCGGAGCCCGCGACGCCGGTTCGGCGGGGGGGGGGACGGCAGGGGCGG
>NZ_ANKP01000227.1:0-69729 GCF_000319775.1 Cupriavidus sp. HMR-1 | reverse complement strand
GCGGATGTCTACGGCGTATGGCGGGTACGCGATGAGGTGGCTAGCTTCCTGGGGCGGCCGCCCTGGTCATTAGTGCCCTGGCCGACGCGCCCGATTGGGGGCAGGCCCAGATAGCTCACGACAAGCTCGTACAGCGTGTGAACCATGGCGGTATGGCCCTTGGGTAAGGGTGCCTGGCTGTTGTACATCGCGTTGAAATGCGCGCTGCGCGCTGCGTACACGCCGAACATCAAGCGCGCTTCCCAGTCAGGGATGGCTACCACCTCCGGAAACCGGCTCAGTGCGGACACCAGCCGGCGCGTGGCGTCGTTTCCCAGGCGACCCACGGGCTCCCAGGCTTTGGGGTCGACCAGCGCACGCTGCAGCACGGCACGGAATACGCCATGACTCTTCTTCTGTACGCGTACGGCCAGGTCCACGAAGGCATTGATGACCTCGTGCGGTGATGCATGCTCGGTCGTGACCTTGGCCAGCAAGTCGTCCGTATCCTGGCGGATCTGGTCGAAGCCGCGTTCCAGCACGGCCTGAATGAAGCCTTCGCGGTCTCCGAAGCGGAAGTACAAGGCGCCAATCGATGTGCCAGCGTATTCAGCCACCGCTTGCATCGACAAGCCCTCAAATCCGTGCGCTTCGAAGTGGGCCAGGCCAGCATCCAGCAGCGCTTTCTCTGTTGCCTGGCTGCGGGCTTGCAGGGCGAGTCTGCGGTTCTTTGGGGGGGCCGCATCTGTCTGGCGATCAGGTCGATCTGATCGTTCAGGCGATGCCTCGGCGCTGCCGATGGGAACATCGAGCATGCTGTGTCTCCCAAATAGAATTCGATTTATGGTTCTATTTATAGTCCTTGTGGCCTATTGTGCAAGCCGGAACTGCGGGCCGGCTGCAATTTCCGGTCTGCCACGCTGTTGGGTCTCTGCCAAACACATTTGGCGTGTTGGCCAAACACGACGGGTAGCTGTCGTCAGCGGCAGAAAATAAAAACCCGCAAGCGTTGCGGGTTTTGAATGCTGGTGATCGTCCCGGAAACGGGGGGGCTATCTTGACGCTGGCCCCGCAGCGCTCTGGGCGCGTTCCCGCTCGACCTTGTCCGTGACATCCCGCGCAACTGCGACTGAGCCGATGGCTTTGCCGTTCGCATCGCTGACCAGCGCGAACGTCATTTCCACGAAGAGTTTGCGTCCGTCCTTGTGGATCGCCTTGGTCAGTGTCGGCTTGCCGGAGAGGCGGGTCTTGCCGGTGTCGATGGCGGCCTGAAATCCCTTCCAGTGCGCGGCCCGCAGGCGCTCAGGGATGATCAGGTCGAGACTTTGGCCTAGCGCCTCGCCCGCGCCGTATCCGAAGAGTTCCTCCGCGGCATGATTCCAGCCCGTGATACGGCCGTCTGGATCGGCAAAGATGAGTGCGTCGGCGAGTTGCTCGAGGATTTGCGCTGCCGTATTCGTTGAAATTGTCATGATTTCATCGCCTTGTGGGGTGGGGGCGCTCGCTCGGCATCGGGCCGTCTGATGCGGCCCGGTTGCCAGTCGATATTCTCCGCTGCAAATCGCAGATGCCTGGGCTTTCTCTCGGGACTATTAATAGTCCGCCAGATGCAGCGCGTGGTCGCGCACGTCAGCGGGCCATCCGCCGATCAGCTCGCGGAGCCGCGATGCATCATTGCTGAACAGCGCGCGCGTAGCTTCTTCAAAGCCGGGCAGATCGCCGCCAATGGCCAGCATGAAGTGATAGGCACGCTCGTGGGCCTGGCGCATCCGGTCTTTCTCGCTGCCCACGCGGCGCGCTTCCTCGACCAGTTTCCTGAGTGCCACGGAGGCGCCACCGGGCTGGCCGGCCAGCCATTCCCAGTGCCGGGGCAGCAGCGTGACCTCGCGCGCCACCACGCCAAGCTTCGGCCGACCGCGGCCTTTGGGCTCGGAGGCTTCCGACGCTTCCAACCCGGCTTCAGAGTCTTTGTTGTGTCGTGTCGCCAGTTGCAAGCGGCTGGCGATCTCTTGTTCCGTTCCCCTGGTATCCACATCCACGGTGCGGCCGGTCGTATCGTCGAAGATCAACACGGGGCCGGTCGTACCCTGTGAGAGCGCATGTTTGACGGCCAGGGCGTTCGCCAGCAAGGGGCCTGTGGCGATACGTTCGTGTCCGTTAAAGCTGGTGTAGGAGGGGGAGGTTGTCATCATCATCGGATGGGTAGCTAGACGATTCATAAATATTATCCGGATAAAATTAAACGTGCAATATTATCCGGATAAAAATATCGTAGCCACGCGATAAGTGCCTTACGTAGCATTTTATGGTGAAGCCTGGAACCTGGCGGAATGCGTTCGAGCACGATCGCCGGCTCCTTATCTCAGCAGAGGCTCAGGCTCACATGTCAGGTCACGAAGGCATCGCACGCATTCGCGACCCGCAGGTCCGTGCCCGGACCATTGAAGGCCTGATTTCCGCCGGGGCTGAAGCCTGACCGGGCAGTCGGCGGGATTCCGGTCTATGCTCTCGCCAGCGGGTGCCGGCAGGCCCCGCCTGGACAATAGCAACGCACGTTCCGTATTCACAGCCAAGGAGCCCACATGGCCCTCTCGATGTACGACGTATCGGTACCCGTATTCATCCGCGCGCTGACCAACCTGTCCGCGATCCTGGAAAAGGGCGCCGCCCACGCGAAGGCGCAGGGAATGGACGCCGCGGAGCTGATCCAGACGCGGTTGATCGCGGATATGGACCCGTTGCCGGCTCAGATCCAGCGCGCGAGCGACGCGGCCAAGGGCTGCGCGGCACGGCTGGCGGGGCTTGAGACTCCCTCATTTCCGGATACCGAGGCGACTTTCCCGGAGCTTCAGGAGCGCATCGCCAAGACCATTGGCTATCTGAAGACGATTCGGCCGGAGCAGTTCGAAGGCAGCGAGACGCGGACGGTGGAGCTCAAGCTGCGCCATGGTCCGATTACGTTCGACGGGAAGAACTACCTGCTTGGTTTCGCGCTCCCGAATTTCTATTTCCATGTCACGACGGCTTACGACATCCTGCGTCACAAGGGGGTACAGATCGGCAAGATGGATTTCCTGGGCGCGCCGCCGCGGTGAGCGATGATGGGTGGCGTCTGCTGCTCGCGGTGGCCGGCGCCAAGGTCGTCATGATTTCGGGTTCTCAGCAAAAACCCTAAGTTCTTGCTACAATCACCGGTTGCCCACCCATCGCATTTTGCTTATTTTTTAGGCAGGCGGGCGATTCCGGACACCCCCAAGACCCAAAACCAACCGCATGACTTACGCCGTCAAGGAAATCTTCTACACGCTGCAGGGCGAAGGCGCTAACGCCGGTCGCGCCGCGGTGTTCTGCCGTTTCTCGGGTTGCAACCTGTGGACCGGTCGTGAGGAAGACCGCGCGCGGGCGGTATGCCAGTTCTGCGATACCGATTTCGTCGGGACCGATGGCACGCTGGGTGGCAAGTACAAGACCGCCGATGAACTGGCGGCAGTGGTGGCGGCCGAATGGCCGCAGGGTGCAGGCGGCAAACCGCTCGTGGTCTGCACTGGCGGTGAGCCGCTGCTGCAGCTCGACGCGCCGCTGATCGGCGCCCTGCACGCGCGCGGCTTCGAGATCGCCATCGAAACCAACGGCACGATCGAGGTGCCTGAGGGTATCGACTGGGTTTGCGTGAGCCCGAAGATGGGCTCGGAACTCGTGGTGAAGAAGGGCGACGAACTCAAGGTCGTGATTCCGCAGGATGGCCAGGATTTCGCGGCATACGAGCAACTGGATTTCCAGTATTTCATGGTGCAGGCCATGGATGGCCCGCTGGCCCGGCAGAATACTGCCGCGGCAGTGGAGTTCTGCCAGCGCCACCCGCGCTGGCGCCTGTCGCTGCAGACCCACAAGCTGCTGGGCATTCGCTGACACATGAGCAAACAAGTTTCGATTACGCGCCGGCTCGAATTCGACGCCGGGCACCGCATCCCAAGCCATGGCGGACAGTGCCGCAACATCCATGGCCACCGCTATCGTCTGGACCTGACGCTGTCCGGCGAAGTCCTGCACCAGGAGGGCGCGCCCGATGACGGCATGATCCTGGATTTCGGCGATATCAAGACGCTCGCCAACGAGCATCTGGTGTCGAAGTGGGATCACGCGTTCCTGATCTATCGTGGCGATACCGCGCTGCTGAATTTCCTGCAGTCGATGGACAACCACAAGACCGTGGTGATCGACAGCATTCCGACCGTTGAAAACCTTGCGCAGGTGGCGTTCGACATCCTGGCGCCGGTCTTCAAGGACTGCTTCGATCATCATCTGCAACTGACCCGCCTGGTGCTGTTCGAGACGCCGAACTGCTGGGCCGAGGTCAGCGCGCCGCTCAGCCTGCCCGCGCAGGACTGACGCGGGACTGACAGGCGCTTCATGGCAGACGTCCCCGTATTTGCCGACCCCGCGGAGCGCGACCGCTTCTACATGGCCGCCGCGCTCGACGAGGCACGGCTGGCCGAAGCGGCCGGCGAGGTGCCGGTGGGCGCCGTGGTGGTGTGGGAAGACAAGATCATCGCGCGCGGCCACAATCTGCCGATCCGTTCGGTCGATCCGTCCGCCCACGCGGAGATGCAGGCGCTGCGCGCGGCGGCCAAGGTGCTGGGCAACTACCGGATGCCCGAGTGCGAGATCTACGTGACGCTCGAACCGTGCCCAATGTGCAGCGGGGCGATTCTCCATGCGCGGCTGCGACACGTGGTATTTGGCGCGACCGATCCCAAGACGGGGGCGGCCGGCAGCGTGGTCGATCTGTTCGCGCAGGCCACGCTCAATCACCAGACCACACTCACGCGAGGCGTGATGGCCGATGAGTGTGGCCAGTTGCTGCGCGACTTTTTCGGGGCGCGCCGCAGGGCGCAGAAAGCGGCAAGAGCCTTGCAGGTCTCGCCAGTGGACGCAGATTCGGGGAAAATTCAGGCTTCAGACCCGAATTCCGAAACATGAGCCAGCCCACCGAAGTCCGCCTCATCGCCTCATCCGGCTACCCTCACGACGTTGCCATTGCCGCCCGCGGCTGTGCCTGGCTCAAGCACCATGGCTACCACGTCAACAATCCCGATGTGCTTGCGCGCCGCTATCTGCGATTCGGCGGTACGGATGCGGAGCGGTTGGCCGATCTCCATGCCATCGGCACAGGTCCCGCGGGGGAACTGACGCTGGCGGTGCGCGGCGGGTACGGCCTGGGCCGACTGCTCGATCGCATCGAGTTCGGGCGCATCGCGGAGCAGGCCAGCGCAAGCGGCACGCCGATCGTCGGTCACAGCGATTTCACCGCGTTCCAGCTGGCCTATCTGGCCAAGGCTGGCGGGGTGTCGTTCGCAGGGCCGATGCTGCTCGCGGATTTCGGCGAGGAACACGTCGATTCGTTCATGTGGCGGCATTTCGAGGGCATCCTGCGCGCCCCGGTCCACGACATCGAGGTCGAAGCGCCCCAGATGGCCGCGCCGGCAACCGTGGAAGGCACGCTCTGGGGCGGCAATCTGGCCATGCTGTGCACGCTGCTGGGCACGCCGTACATGCCGAACATCGACGGTGGCATTCTGTTCCTGGAAGACATCAACGAGCCGCCCTACCGCGTGGAGCGGATGTTGCTCCAGTTGCTGCACGCAGGGGTGCTGGCCCGGCAACAGGCCATCGTGCTGGGCGATTTCTCGAATTACCGCACCACCGACTACGACAACGGCTACAACATGGATGCCGTATTCGACTTTGTGCGCGAACAGTTGCGTATTCCGGTGCTCACGGGCCTGCCGTTCGGCCACTGCCCGCGCAAGCTGACTTTGCCGGTGGGCGGAAATGCGCGGCTGACGGCACGTGCCGACGGATTCGTGCTGTCGCTGTCGGGTTATCCGACGTTGTAAGGCGGGGCTGTAGCCGGAGGGCGCCCAGGGCGGCGACATGCCGCCCGCGACTTACCAGATACCCCCACGAGTGGTAAAATATCTGGTTATTTCCTCATTTCGCTGCGCCGGGCGCCAATGCCTGCCGCGAGCAGTCATCTCAGGGTGCCCACGCGGCACACCGACATTCCAGACAAGGTTCAGACGTGCTTTCTACCGCAAACATCACCATGCAGTTCGGCCCCAAGCCGTTGTTCGAGAATATCTCGGTCAAGTTCGGCGAGGGTAACCGCTACGGCCTGATCGGCGCGAACGGCTGCGGCAAGTCCACCTTCATGAAGATTCTCGGCAGCGATCTGGAGCAGTCGTCGGGCACGGTCATGCTGGAGCCGGGCATCCGTCTGGGCAAGCTGCGCCAGGACCAGTTCGCGTATGAAGACAACCGCGTGCTCGACGTGGTGATGATGGGCCATACCGAAATGTGGGGCGCGGCGAGCGAGCGGGACGCGATCTACGCGAACCCGGAAGCCACCGACGAAGACTACATGCACGCTGCCGAACTCGAGGCCAAGTACGCCGAGTTCGACGGCTACACGGCCGAGGCACGCGCTGGCGAACTGCTGCTGGGCGTGGGTATCCCGACCGATCAGCACCAGGGCCCGATGAGCGAGATCGCCCCGGGCTGGAAGCTGCGCGTGCTGCTGGCGCAGGCGCTGTTCTCGAATCCGGATGTGCTGTTGCTCGACGAACCGACCAACAACCTGGACATCAACACGATCCGCTGGCTGGAAGACGTGCTCAACGAGCGCAACTCCACCATGATCATCATTTCCCACGATCGTCACTTCCTGAACTCCGTGTGCACGCATATGGCGGACATGGACTACGGCACGCTGAAGGTCTACCCGGGCAACTACGACGACTACATGCAGGCGTCGATGCAGGCCCGCGAGCGCCAGGTGGCCGCCAACGCGCGTGCCAAGGATCGCATCACCGAACTGCAGGACTTCGTGCGCCGCTTCTCGGCCAACAAGTCGAAGGCTCGCCAGGCCACGTCGCGCCTGAAGCAGATCGACAAGATCAAGGTCGAGGACATCAAGCCGTCGTCGCGCCAGAACCCGTTCGTGCGCTTCGAGTTCGAGAAGAAGCTGCACAACCTGGCTGTCGAAGCAGAGGACATCACCAAGACCTACGACCGCAAGATCATCAACAATCTGTCGATGGCGATCCAGGCTGGCGAGCGTGTGGCCATCATCGGTGAGAACGGCGCGGGCAAAACCACGCTGCTGCGTTCCCTGCTGAACAACGTGGTGCAAACCGGCGTGCAGCGCGGCGTGGAAGTGGACCGCGGCACGGTCAAGTGGGCCGAGAACGCCAACGTGGGCTACATGCCGCAGGACACGTACGAGGAATTTCCGAACGACCTGAACGTGATGGACTGGATGAGCCAGTGGACCCAGGCCGGCGACGACGACCAGTCGTTGCGCGGCACGCTGGGCCGTCTGCTGTTCTCGGCCGACGATATCAAGAAGTCCGTCAAGGTGCTATCCGGTGGCGAGAAGGGTCGCATGATCTGGGGCAAGCTGATGCTGGGCCGCCATAACGTGCTGGCGATGGACGAGCCGACCAACCACATGGACATGGAGTCGATCGAATCGCTCCAGGTCGCGCTGGACAAGTTCACGGGCACGCTGGTCTTCGTGTCGCATGACCGTGAACTGATCAGTGCTCTGGCCACGCGAGTGATCGAAGTGCGCACCGACGGGCGGATCACCGATTACCTCGGCACGTACGACGAGTACCTGCAATCGCAGGGCATCGAGGCGTAAAGTCGGTAAGCCGGTAATCCGGCGTCTTTCTCCCCTGTCCCGCAACGCGGAGCAGGGGAGCTTCATGGCCCGTGCTACCGCACCGGCGCCAATCCCATCTCCGCCAGCAGCTGATCCAGCTGATCGATGATCGCGCGCGCCGTGATCTCTCCCTTCGCCTTCTGCAGCGCAGCCCCCAGCATGTCACGCAGGGCGGCCAGCTCCACCAGCGTCGCCGCCTTCTCCACCTTGACTTGCAGCATATAGCCGCGCAGGCCGAGGTGATTACCGATCACATCCGTATAGAAGTGATAAAGGCGCTGGTAGCCATCGGGTGCCGGCGTGGCTGGCTGCGCCGATGGCTTTGCCGCGGGCAGGGCGCCCGGGGCGATCGTGGTGTCCGCCAGGACGTCGTCGATGCCCTTGCCATCGGACGTGTTGAACGATGAATAGGCCGCGAACAGATTGGTCTCGGCCGGGGCCCGCTGCGGAGCGGGTTGCGCCTGGCCGGTAGCTGGGCGAACCGTGGCCGTCGCGGTCGACAAGGCAGGCTTCGCGCCCGTGGCAGCCGGTATTGGCTCGATCAGTCCGAGTGCCAGCAGCGTGTCCAATGCTTCCCCGGCCACGCCCAGGGCGCCGACTTGCGCCACTAGCTCCGACTTGGCGCGCTCCCCGTTCACGATCAGCAGTAGCGCACGCAGTTTCTGATCCAGTTTTCGTTCGCGCGTGCGAATTTCTTCCTGTCCTGCCTCCGTCTTGCGAAAGATCGGATCGACCATGCCCCGCTCCTTGTTGTTTTGTTCTGTCTTGTTTTGTTATGTACCGGCCGCCCGACGCATACCCTCCCAAAGTCTGGTATGTGGCCGATAATCGCCGTCTCGATGTCAGCTGGAGCTTGCGGCACAGGAAATTCGAAACCGCAAACCGCTCTACAATGTGGTGCACCACGAAAGTAACAAAAAATATTGCAACCGCCGATTCACCTAACGAGAACTGTGGCCATGCAACAACGAGACAAACTTTTCATCAATGGTAGCTGGGTGACCCCCCACGGCACGGGGTTCATCGATGTCATTCATTCCGCCACCGAAGACGTCATGGGCAAGATCCCCGAAGGGGACGCGCGTGACGCCGAGAACGCCATCGCTGCCGCGCGCGCGGCATTTGATGCCTGGTCGGCCACGCCGCCGTCCGTGCGCGCTGATTACATCCGCAAGATTGCCGAAGGCCTGAAGGCGCGTAGCGAGGAGCTTGCGCAGATGATCGCGGGCGAAGTCGGCATGCCGATCAAGCTGGCCCGCGCCATCCAGGTGGGCGGCCCCGTCTACAACTGGGGCCAGGCCGCGGCGCTGCTCGACCAGTTCGCGTTCGAGGAGCAGGTGGGCAATTCGCTGGTCGTGCGCGAGCCGGTCGGCGTGGTCGCGGCCATCACGCCCTGGAACTATCCGCTCAACCAGATCACGCTGAAGGTGGCGCCGGCATTGGCAGCGGGCTGCACCGTCGTGCTCAAGCCGTCCGAAGTGGCGCCGCTCAACGCCTTCGTGCTGGCTGAAGTGATCGAGACCGCGGGGCTGCCGCCGGGCGTGTTCAACCTGGTGACCGGCTATGGCCCCGTGGTCGGCGAGGTGCTGGCGAGCCATCCCGATGTCGACATGGTGTCGTTCACGGGTTCGACCCGTGCCGGCAAGCGCGTCTCGGAACTGGCCGCGCAATCCGTCAAGCGCGTGGCGCTCGAACTCGGCGGCAAGTCGGCGTCGGTGATCCTCGACGATGCGGACCTGCCGACGGCCGTCAAGGGCACCATCGGCGCCTGCTACCTGAACTCGGGGCAGACCTGCTCGGCGCACACGCGCATGCTTGTGCCGCGCAGCCGCTACGAGGAAGTCAAGGCCATCGCCGCGAAGGTGGTGGAAGGCTTCACCGTTGGCGATCCGCTGGCCGACACGACGAAGCTGGGACCGCTGATCTCGGCGGTGCAGAAGGAGCGCGTCACCGGATATATCCGTCGCGGTCTGGACGAGGGCGCGGAACTGGTGGCGGGAGGGCCCGATACGCCGGCTGGTCTGGACCGTGGCTTCTTCGTCAAGCCGACCGTCCTTGGCAACGTCGATCCGAAGGCCACCGTGGCGCAGGAGGAGATCTTCGGGCCGGTGCTGTCCGTTATCTGCTATGACACCGAAGACGAGGCCATCCGCATCGCCAACGACAGCATCTACGGCCTGGGCGGCGGTGTCTGGTCGGGTGACGAGTCGCGCGCGATCCGCGTGGCACGCCGTATCCGTACCGGCCAGGTGGACATAAATGGCGGCCCGTTCAACATGAACGCGCCGTTCGGTGGCTTCAAGCAGTCCGGCAACGGGCGTGAAGGTGGCAAGTTCGGGTTGGAGGAATTCCTCGAGTACAAGTCGCTGCAACTCAAGAAGCCCGCCTGACCGAGGACGAGTTCGTCGTATCATCAATGCCCGGCATGTCCGGGCATTTTTTATTTCTGTCTTTGCGGTCTTTCCTATCGGGGGGAGTTGGATGCGCTGGTTGAAACGGCTGGGTTGGGGATTGCTGGGCATCGTGCTGTTGGCGGCAACCGGGTCGATCGGCGGCTATGTCTGGTACAGGCAGGCGTCGCAGCCCGACGTGGCCGGCACCTTGCGACTGGCCGGCCTGCGAGACCGCGTGGTAGTGGTGCGAGACCGCAATGCCGTGCCACATATCCAGGCGGCCAACTCACTCGATGCGTACTACGCGCTTGGCTACGTCCACGCGCAGGACCGCCTCTGGCAGATGCAGATGAACAAGCGCATCGTCGCGGGCCGTCTTGCCGAAATCCTGGGTCCCAGCGCGCTCGAGACCGACCGCTTCCTGCGCACACTGGGCGTGCGGCGCAATGCAGAGGCGATCCTCGCACAGACACCGCCAGAGGCCCGCGCGGTGCTGCAGGCCTATGCCGATGGTGTCAATGCGTTCATCGACACGCGCAAGTCGGCGCTGCCGCCGGAATTCCTGATCGTTGGCACCCGCCCCGAGCGCTGGGAGCCGGTGGATACGATTGGCTGGCAGACCATGATGGCGTGGGATCTCGGGGGTAACTGGACGCAGGAAGTCCTGCGCATGGGGCTGTCCCAGCAGTTGCCTGCCTCTCGCATTGCAGAAATCCTGGCGCCGTATCCGGGCGAGAAGCCGTTGCGGACGATGGACTACGCCAGCTTCTATCGCAAGCTTGCCCCGGTGGCCACGGCCATGGCGCAAGTTGTCCAGCAGGCGCCGTCTGGCTACGTGGAGGGGATGGGCTCGAACAACTGGGTTGTCTCCGGCGCCCATACGCGCAGTGGCAAGCCGCTGCTGGCCAATGACCCGCATCTGGGGCTCCAGGCGCCCGCGCTCTGGTATTTCGCGCATCTGCAGGCCCCTGGCCTGGATCTGACCGGCGCCACGCTGCCCGGCGCGCCGCTGGTGGTGCTGGGTCACAACAAGCGCATTGCCTGGGGCTTCACCAATACCGCGCCCGATGTCCAGGACCTGTATCTGGAGCGGGTCGACCCGGCCAATCCCAACCGCTATCAAACGCCAGAGGGCTGGGCGGAGTTCAGCACGCGAACCGAGACCATCCAGGTCAAGGGGGCGTCGGATGTCACGCTGACGGTGCGCGGCACGCGGCACGGACCGGTCATGTCCGATGTGGCGGAGCCGATCAGCGCGGCCGCCAAGCCGCTGGGCGCGCAGTACGTGGTGGCGTTCCAGTGGGCGGCGCTGCGTGCCGACGATCGCACGTTCGTGGCCAGCCTGAACATGAGCCACGCCTCGGACTGGAAGTCGTTCGTGGCGGCGTTGCGTGACTTCCATTCGCCGCAGCAGAACATCGTCTACGCCGATGTCGACGGCAATATCGGATATATCGCCCCGGGGCGCGTGCCGCTGCGCCGCCCCGACAATGACCTGATGGGGCTCGCGCCAGCGCCGGGCTGGGATGCGCGTTACGACTGGCAGGGTTTCATCCCGTTCGAGCAGTTGCCGCGCCGCTTCAATCCGCCCGAGGGCATGATCGTCACGGCGAACCAGAAGATCGTGGGAGACGACTACCCGTACTTCATTACGAGCGAATGGACGGTACCGTATCGCTACCAGCGCATCCGCACGCTGCTGGAGGCCGAGCCGCACCATACGAAGGACACCTTTGCCGAGATCCAGAAGGACGTGGTCTCGCTAGCCGTGCGCGATGCGCTGCCATTGCTGCTGGCTGCCCCAGTGGCGACGGACGCCACACGCCCGCCGCGCGAGCGCGCGCTGCTCGACGCGCTGCGCAAATGGGACGGCACGATGTCGGCCGACCGCGCGGAGCCGCTGGTGGTGACCGCATGGCTACGCGAACTGTCGCGCCTGCTGTTCGAGGACAAGGTCGGCGAATCGCAATTCAACCGGCTCTGGGAGCAACGCAACGTCCAGTTGCCGATGCTCAATGCGATGCGCGACCCGAAGGGCCTGGGTGCCTTCTGGTGCGACAACTCGCGCACGCCCGCCCACGAGAGCTGTGCGGACACGATCGGGCTGGCATGGCAGCGGGCGATTGCCGATCTGGATCGTCGCTATGGCGATGACACGGCCAAGTGGCGTTGGGGCAAGGCGCACACCGCGCGTTCCGAGCACAAGCCGTTCGGCAAGGTGCCGTACCTGTCCAGCCTGTTCAACGTGCGCGTGCCTACTGGTGGCGATACGTATACGGTGGATGTGGGCCGCCACAACCTCCGCGACGAGCACGCACCATTCGAGAGCACGCACGCGGCCAGTCTGCGCGCCATCTACGATCTGGACGATCTGTCGGAGTCGCGTTTCATGACATCGACCGGGCAGTCTGGCAATGCGCTGTCGCCGCACTACCGCGACTGGACCGAGGAGTGGGCCGCCGTGCAATTCATCACGATTGGCGCCCACCGGCGCAATCCGGGCGGGGACAGCTTTGACACGTTGGTACTGCGGCCGCTGACTGATGGCAACTGAGCGACGGCAACTGATCGACGGCAACTGACCCGCCCGATGTTGTCAAAGATTGTGTCAATGGAAATCATTCCCGGTAAGCGGGCAGTACCATGACGAGACCTTTCCTTGCAGGAGTCATTCGATGAGCGATACCCATGCACCTCGCAGCCCGCGCCGCACCGACGTGATCCAGCATGTGGGATTCGAGCACGCCGGCGTGATTGCCGATGCAGCCCGTGCGCGTGGTCACGAAATCCGCATGTATCAGGCCGGCGTGGATGACCTTGCACTGGTGCAGGATGATCCCGCCGATCTGCTCGTGGTGCTCGGCGGCCCGATCGGGGTCTATGAGACCGAAGCCTATCCGTGGCTCGAAGCCGAGATCGCCGTCATTCGCGAGCGTCTTCATGCGCGGCGGCCAATGATCGGTGCGTGCCTGGGTGCGCAACTGATTGCAGCCGCGGCCGGTGCGCGCGTGTATCCGGGCACGCGGGAAATTGGCTGGGCGCCGATCACGCCCACGGAAGCCGGTCGGCGGTCGCCGCTGGCCGCGCTGGCCGAGGCCGACTGGCAGGTGCTGCACTGGCACGGTGATACCTTCGACCTGCCCGCCGGCGCCGAACTACTTGCCTCCACGGCTGCCACGCCGCACCAGGCCTATGCCATCGGCTCGCATGTGCTGGCGTTGCAGTTCCACCCCGAGGTCAAGCCGGGCGATATCGAAACCTGGCTGATCGGGCATACGGTCGAACTGGGGCGCGCCGGCATTGATCCGCGCACGATTCGTCGCCGTACCGGTGAAATCGGCGCCGTCGTTGCCAATGCCGGTGAGCGGATGTTTGCACGGTGGATGGAAGAGGCCGGGGTTTGATGGATGCGGTGATCAACATCCCGATTGCCGCCGTATTGGCGGGCAGGGTAAAGCCGTTCGGCCCCAAAGGGGTACCGAGCGGGATCGAAAAGACAGTGGTCAGCGGGCCGGTTCGCATCACGAAGCTCGGCTTCGATATCGACGAGCAGGGCGATCCGAAGCATCACGGCGGCCCGGAGAAGGCGCTGCACCACTATCCGCGCGACCACTATCCGGTCTGGCACGAAACGCTGGCGGCCCATGGCGGTAACGTCGACGTGCTGAATGGCCCGGGTGCCTTCGGCGAGAACTTCAGCACGCACGGTCTGACGGAGGCGGAAGTCTGTATTGGCGACCGCTTCCGTGTCGGCACGGCGCTGGTGGAAGTCTCGCAGGCCCGGCAGCCGTGCTGGAAGCTCAATCATCGGTTCGGCTATGCGGCCATGTCGCGCTCGGTGCAGGAAGGCGGACGCACGGGCTGGTACTACCGGGTGATCGAGGAGGGCGAAGTGTCCGCCGGCGACAGGATGGTGCTCGTAGCGCGCCCTTACCCGCAATGGTCCCTGCAACGGTTGCTGCACGTGCTCTACGTGGATCGCCTCAACTACAGGGCACTGGCCGAGATGGCCGATCTGGCGCCGCTGGCGGAAAGCTGGCGCAAGCTGGCCCGCCAGCGCGTGGCGAGCCATCTCGTGGAGGATATGGAGAAGCGGCTGGCCGGAGGCTAGGGTCAGCCAGCGCGGCGTATCTGCCGGTCAATCCGGCTGGAATCGACGCGCCGTGCCTTCGCGGGTGATCCGCTCCCAGATCACCTGCTTTTCCTCGTCGGAATAGAACACCCAGTTGCTGACCTCGGCCGCCGTGCGACCGCAGCCCTGGCAGATCTCGTCGAACAAGGTCGAACAGATGCCGATGCAGGGGCTGTCCGGACGATCGCTCAACTTCGCCTGACCATCGGTATCGACGGTGGCGGACGGGGCAAGTGACGCGGACGGGTTGACGGGCATAAAGACGGAGTGGCGGCGACAGGAACGACAGGCCGCACATTATAAACGCCTGTCCGATTCGGAATTACCCCCGAGGTCATTGTGGTTGGCTGGTCACCCGTCTACGCTTGATGGGTCATGTTTCCACCGCAACTGATTACCGGGAGATTGCCGATGTCCGAGTCCGCCAACGCTGTCGACCCGCGCAATGCCGCAATGATCGAATCGGTGCTGATTGCCTCGCCGGTGGCGCAAGCGCTGGGTATCCGGCTCGATGCGCTTGCTGCCGAGCGCGTGGAGATGCTGCTGCCATTCAGCATGAAGAACATCACGGTTGGCGATATCGTCCATGGAGGCGTCATTGCAACGCTGATCGATGTGGCCGGCGCGGCTGCGGCGTTTTCGAAAGTCGATCTGGATGTCGTCAAGACCGGGGCGACGGGTTCGCTGTCGATCCAGTATCTGGCGCCGGCGCGGGCAGCCCCACTGCGGGCCGTGGCCGAGGTGATTCGCCGTGGCAAACGGCAGGTGGCGACCGAGGTCTCGGTCTATGCGGAGGGCGATGCCGAGGCCGTGCTCGTTGCCAAGGCATTGATGAGCACGGCCCTGATCTAGTTCACACCAGGTTCACCAGGATCAGTACTTCCAGAAGATGTCTTGCAGTGCCTTCGGGTCGTTGGTCTTGGTCAGTGCCAGCGCCATCAGGATGCGAGCCTTCTGCGCGATCTGGTCGTCGGTGACGATCCAGTCGTACTTGTCGTCGGGCTGTTCGCCGTTACGGATCACGACGCCGCTGCCCGTGCGCGAGGCACGCACGATGAACACGCCCTTGGCGCGGGCGGCCTTGAGCGGTTCGACCATGTAGTCGCCGACGCTGCCATTGCCGGTGGCGTCGAAGATGATGGCCTTGGCGCCGCTCTTCACCGCGGCATCGACCGCAGCAGGGTTCATGTTGCCGTACGCGTAGACCACGGCCACTTCAGGCAGCTTGTCGATCTTGTCGATGTCGAACTCCGTCTGCGTCGTGTGAGGACGGGCCGGCAGGCGGAAGTACAGCGTGCGGCCTTCCACCACGTAGCCGAGCGGTCCGAACGGCGAGCGGAACGTCTCGACCTTGAACGTGTTGGTCTTTGTCACGTCACGGCCGGTCTGGATCTCATCATTGAGCACCACCAGCGTGCCCTTGCCCTTCGAGGCGGGGTTCGACGCTACCAGCACGGCGTCGTACAGGTTCAGCGCGCCATCGGCGCCCAGCGCGGTGCCCGGGCGCATCGAGCCAACCACCACCACGGGTTTGTCGCTCTTGAGCGTCAGGTTCAGGAAGTACGCGGTCTCCTCGATCGTGTCAGTGCCGTGCGTGATGACGATGCCGTCGACGTCGGGCTGCTTGAGCAGTTCGGAGACGCGCTTGGCCAGCTTGATCAGGCGCTCGTTGTTGAAGCTTTCGGAGCCGATCTGGAAGACCTGTTCACCCTTGACGTTGGCGATCTTCGAGATCTCCGGCACGGAAGCGATGATCTTGTCGACTGGCACCACGGCGGACTGATAGGCCGCGGTATTGGTGGCGGCAGCACCCGCGCCGGCGATGGTGCCGCCGGTGCCGATGATGACGATGTTGGCCTTGCGTGCTTCGGCGGTCGTGCCTGTCGGCGCATTGGCGCTGGCGGCCGGCGTGGGGCTGAGCTGGGCGTGGGCCACGCCAGTGAACAGGCTGGCCGAAAGCATCAGGGCGGCCAAGGGTTTGAGACGGGCAGTGCGTTGCATGATTCTCCTCATATCGGCGAACGGCGCGCGTCTTGTGGAAGCGCGAGAGCCGCAGGTTTTCGATTCATGGATTCCATTCGTCAGGCGCCGCAGGGTTTTCCAGCGGTCGTTTCCGGGAATGGAGCGAGCACTATACCGAGGCCCCAGAGTTGCGTCGACAACTGCACAAGCAGGGTCACAGCCGCATACGTATGCCTGAAAAGACAAAGCGGCATCCTCTGCGAGAGAGGATGCCGCTTTGCACAAGCAGCGAGGAACTTCCGTCTGTACGCGCTTAGAACGCGTCGCCCGGAATGCGAACCCAGCCTTCCATCAGCACGCGTGCACTGCGGCTCATGATGGCTTTCGTCACGGTCCATGCGCCATCGGACTGGACGGCCTGCGCGCCCACGCGCAGCGTGCCGGATGGGTGGCCGAACCGCACCGCCTCGCGTTCGCCGCCGCCGGCCGCCAGGTTCACCAGCGTGCCAGGTACCGCAGCCGCCGTGCCGATGGCCACCGCAGCCGTGCCCATCATCGCATGGTGCAGCTTGCCCATCGACAGCGCACGCACCAGCAGGTCCACGTCGCCGGCATTGACGGTCTTGCCGCTCGATGCCGTGTACGTCGCCGGCTTCGCCACGAACGCCACCTTCGGCGTGTGCTGGCGACGCGCGGCTTCGTCGATGTCGCGGATCAGGCCCATGCGTTTGGCGCCATAGGCACGGATCGTCTCGAACATCGCCAGCGCCTTCGGGTCGCCGTTGATGGCTTCCTGCAGTTCCGTGCCGGTGTAGCCGATGGCCTCCGCATTGACGAAGATCGTCGGAATGCCGGCATTGATCATCGTGGCCTTGAGCATGCCGACGCCGGGCACTTCGAGGTCATCGACGAGGTTACCGGTCGGGAACATCGCGCCGCCACCGTCATCGCCTTCCTCGGCGGCCGGGTCCATGAACTCGAGCTGGACTTCGGCCGCGGGGAACGTGACGCCGTCGAGCTCGAAGTCGCCCGTTTCCTGCACCGCGCCGTTGGTGATCGGCACGTGCGAGATGATGGTCTTGCCGATGTTCGCTTGCCAGATCCGGATCGTCACGGTGCCATTCTCGGGAATGCGCGCCGCGTCGATGAAGCCGTTGCTGACCGCGTACGGACCGACCGCCGCCGACAGGTTGCCGCAGTTGCCGCTCCAGTCGACGAACGGTTGGTCGATCGACACCTGGCCGAACAAATAGTCGACGTCGTGGTCTGGTCGGGTGCTCTTCGAGATCAGCACGGTCTTGCTGGTGCTCGAGGTGGCCGCGCCCATGCCGTCGATCTGCTTGCCGTACGGATCGGGGCTGCCGATCACGCGCATCAGCAGCGCGTCACGCGCCTTGCCAGGGACCTGCGCGGCCTCTGGCAGGTCCTGCACGCGGAAGAACACGCCTTTGCTGGTGCCGCCACGCATGTAGGTGGCGGGAATCCTGATTTGGGGTACATGTGCCATTCGTCGGTCTCCCGTCATGCCGCCGCGCGCGAGGACTCGAGGAAGTCCTGCGCAAAGCGTTGCAGCACGCCGCCTGCTTCGTAGATCGAAACTTCCTCGTCGCTGTCCAGGCGGCACAGCACCGGCACTTCCACGCGCTCGCCGTTCTTGCGGTGGATGACCAGCGTCAGTTCCGCGCGCGGCTTGCGCGCGCCGATGATGTCGAAGGTTTCCGTGCCGTCGATGCCGTACGTGGCGCGGTTCTCACCGGCCTTGAACTCCACGGGCAGCACACCCATGCCGATCAGGTTGGTGCGGTGAATGCGCTCGAAGCCTTCGGCGACGATGGCTTCCACGCCGGCCAGACGCACACCCTTGGCGGCCCAGTCACGTGACGAGCCCTGGCCATAGTCGGCCCCGGCCACCACGATCAGCGGCTGCTTGCGGTGCATGTACGTCTCGATCGCTTCCCACATGCGCACGACCTTGCCTTCCGGCTCGATGCGCGTCAGCGAACCCTTCTTGACCGCGCCTTCGACCACGGCCATCTCGTTGATCAGCGTCGGGTTGGCGAATGTGGCGCGTTGCGCGGTCAGGTGGTCGCCGCGGTGCGTCGCGTACGAGTTGAAGTCTTCTTCCGGCAGGCCCATCTTGGCCAGATACTCGCCGGCCGCGCTGTTCAGCAGGATCGCGTTCGACGGCGAGAGGTGATCGGTGGTGATGTTGTCACCGAGCACCGCCAGCGGACGCATGCCGCGCAGCGTGCGCTCGCCGGCCAGCGCGCCTTCCCAGTACGGCGGACGGCGGATGTACGTGCTTTGCGGGCGCCAGTCGTAGAGCGGGCTGATCGACGTGTCGTTTTCCGCCTGCAGCGCGAACATCGGCTCGTAGACCTTGCGGAACTGCTCGGGCTTCACGCTCTGCTTGACGATCGCGTCGATCTCTTCGTCCGTCGGCCAGATGTCCTTCAGGTACACCGGCTTGCCGTCGGCATCGGCGCCCAGCACGTCGCGTTCGATGTCGAAGCGGATCGTGCCGGCGATGGCGTAGGCCACCACCAGCGGCGGCGATGCCAGGAACGCCTGTTTCGCGTACGGGTGGATGCGGCCGTCGAAGTTGCGGTTGCCGGAGAGCACGGCCGTGGAGTAGAGGTCACGGTCGATGATTTCCTGCTGGATCTTCGGATCGAGCGCGCCGGACATGCCGTTGCAGGTCGTGCAGGCGAACGCCACGATGCCGAAGCCGAGCTTTTCCAGATCGGGCAGCAGGTTGGCTTCTTCCAGATAAAGCTCCACGGCCTTCGATCCCGGCGCCAGCGACGATTTGACCCAGGGCTTGCGCGTCAGGCCGCGTGCGTTGGCGTTGCGCGCCAGCAGGGCGGCGGCAATCACGTTGCGCGGGTTGCTGGTGTTCGTGCAGCTGGTGATGGCGGCGATGATCACGGCGCCGTCGGGCATCTGTCCCGGTACTTCTTCCCACTTGCCGGCGATGCCGCGGGCAGCCAGGTCGGAGGTCGGCAGGCGCTTGTGCGGGTTCGACGGGCCGGCCATATTGCGCACGACCGTGGACAGATCGAAATGGAGCACGCGCTCGTACTCGGCCTTCGTCAGCGCGTCGGCCCACAGGCCAGCGGTCTTGGCGTAGGTTTCCACGAGCTGGACCTGTGCCTCGTCACGGCCGGTCAGTCGCAGATATTCGGTGGTCTGGTTGTCGATGAAGAACATGGCGGCGGTGGCGCCGTACTCGGGGGCCATGTTCGAAATCGTCGCGCGGTCGCCGAGCGTCAGCGACGAAGCGCCTTCGCCACGGAATTCCAGATACGCGCCAACCACTTTTTCCTTGCGCAGGAATTCGGTCAGGGCCAGCACGATGTCGGTGGCGGTGATGCCAGGCTGGCGACGGCCGGTCAGTTCCACGCCGACGATGTCCGGCAGGCGCATCCACGAGGCGCGGCCGAGCATCACGTTTTCGGCTTCCAGGCCGCCCACGCCAATCGCGATCACGCCGAGCGCGTCGACGTGCGGCGTGTGGCTGTCGGTGCCGACGCAGGTGTCGGGGTAGGCCACGCCGTGGTCGGCGTGGATCACGGGCGACATCTTCTCCAGATTGATCTGGTGCATGATGCCGTTGCCCGGCGGGATCACGTCGACGTTGCGGAACGCCTTCTTGGTCCAGTTGATGAAATCGAAGCGGTCTTCGTTACGGCGATCCTCGATGGCGCGGTTCTTCGTGAACGCATCGGGGTCGAAACCACCGCATTCAACGGCCAGCGAGTGGTCGACGATCAGTTGCACCGGCACCACCGGATTGACCTTGGCGGGGTCGCCGCCCTGGTCGGCGATGGCGTCGCGCAGGCCGGCCAGGTCCACCAGCGCGGTCTGGCCCAGAATGTCGTGGCAGACCACGCGGGCCGGGAACCACGGGAAATCGAGCTCACGCTTGCGTTCGATCAGTTGCTTGAGCGATGCGGTCAGCGTGGCGGGGTCGCAGCGGCGCACGAGGTTCTCGGCCAGCACGCGCGACGTGTAGGGCAGCTTGTCATAAGCGCCCGGGGAGATGGCTTCGACCGCGGCACGCGCATCGAAGTAGTCGAGCTTGGTGCCGGGTAGCGGCTTGCGGAATGCAGTGTTCATGGCGTCGTGTGAGGACTGTTTCGCGCCGGCCGTCCGTGCCCTGGGGCGCGGACGGCGGCACGTTTTTCTTGCGGATCTTGCCTGCCTGGGTATCGAATCAGGCGCGTTTTTCGATCGGCACGAACTTCAGGTTTTCCGGGCCGGTGTAGTTGGCGGTCGGGCGGATGATCTTGTTGTCGATCCGTTGCTCGATCACGTGCGCGGCCCAGCCCGAGGTACGGGCGATCACGAACAGCGGCGTGAACATCGCGGTCGGCACACCCATCATGTGGTAGCTCACCGCGCTGAACCAGTCCAGGTTCGGGAACATCTTCTTGGCGTCGGCCATCACCGTTTCCAGGCGCTCGGCGATGTTGAACATCTTCATCGAACCGGCATCCTTCGACAGCTTGCGCGCCACGTCCTTGATCACCACGTTACGCGGGTCGGAGATCGTGTACACGGGGTGACCGAAACCGATCACCACTTCCTTGTTCTCCACGCGACGACGGATGTCGGCCTCTGCCTCGTCCGGCGTGTCGTAGCGCTTCTGGATCTCGAAGGCCACTTCGTTGGCGCCGCCGTGCTTCGGACCACGCAGCGCGCCGATGCCGCCGCAGATGGCCGAGTACATGTCGGAGCCCGTGCCGGCCACCACGCGGCAGGCGAACGTCGAGGCGTTGAATTCGTGCTCAGCGTACAGGTTCAGCGAGGTCTGCATCGCGCGTTCCCACAGCTTCGACGGGGCTTCGCCGTGCAGCAGGTGCAGGAAGTGGGCGGCGATCGAGTCGTCATCGGTTTCCACTTCGATGCGGCGGCCGTTGTGGCTGTAGTGGTACCAGTACAGCAGCATCGAGCCCAGGCTGGCCATCAGGCGGTCGGCGATATCACGCGCGCCCGGGGTGTTGTGGTCGTCCTTTTCCGGCAGCACCGTGCCCAGCACCGATACGCCAGTGCGCATCACGTCCATCGGGTGGGCGCTGGCCGGCACCCATTCCAGGGCGGCCTTCACGTTGGCGGGCAGGCCGCGCAGTGCCTTCAGCTTGGCCTTGTAGGCGGCCAGTTCGGACTTGGTCGGCAGCTTGCCGTGGACCAGAAGGTGAGCGATTTCCTCGAATTCGCAGGTGTCGGCGATGTCGAGGATGTCGTAGCCACGATAGTGCAGGTCATTGCCGCTGCGTCCCACGGTGCACAGTGCGGTATTGCCGGCGGCGATACCTGACAGGGCAACGGACTTCTTGGGCTTCGGGGTGGCCAGCGGTTGGGCTTCGGACATTTGGGTCTCCTGGTTAAGCTTGGTGTGTTTACGTGCGGTCATGGCTGTGGGTGCTGGATCAGCGGCCCTTGCCTTGTGCGAAGAGCGCGTCGAGCTTCTGCTCGAAGTCATGGTAGCCGATGCGGTCGTACAGTTCGGCGCGCGTCTGCATCGTGTCGACCACGTTCTTCTGGGTGCCCTCGCGGCGGATCGCCTGGAAGACATTCTCGGCCGCCTTGTTCATGGCGCGGAACGCCGACAGCGGGTAGAGCGCCATGGCAACGCCGGCGTTGCGCAGTTCGTCCAGCGTGTAGTACGGCGTGGCGCCGAATTCGGTCAGGTTGGCCAGCACGGGCACCTTCACGGCATCGACGAACTTGCGGTACATGTCCATGTCGGTCATAGCCTCGGGGAAGATGGCGTCGGCGCCGGCTTCCACGCAGGCCACGGCGCGTTCGATCGCGCTGTCGAGGCCTTCGACGGCCAGGGCGTCGGTGCGGGCCATGATGACGAAGTTCTCGTCCGTGCGGGCATCGACGGCGGCACGGATGCGGTCGACCATTTCGCCCTTGGTGACGATTTCCTTGTTCGGACGATGGCCGCAGCGCTTGGCGCCGACCTGGTCTTCGATATGCATGGCGGCTGCGCCGAACTTGATCAGCGAGCGCGTGGTGCGGGCCACGTTGAATGCCGAGGCGCCGAAGCCGGTGTCGACGTCGACCAGCAGCGGCGTGTCGCACACGTCGGTGATGCGGCGGATGTCGGTCAGCACGTCGTCCAGGTTCGAGATGCCCAGGTCAGGCAGACCCAGCGAGCCAGCGGCCACGCCGCCGCCCGACAGGTAGATCGCGCGATAACCGGCCCGCTTGGCCAGCAGCGCGTGATTGGCATTGATGGTGCCCGGGATCTGCAGGGGGCTTTCATCGATCAGGGCCTGGCGGAAGCGTGCGCCGGCGGAGCGGGCGAGTTCGTTGGCGGTAAAGGTCATGGCGTGAATCCGTTATTCGTGAATGCTGAAACCTGTCGGGACAGGGCGGCCCTATGGCGCAAGGGGTGTGCCAGCTGCCAAGTGATGCTTGCGGCAGGTGTCGGTCGGGCCCGATTTTCGACGATTTTTCCTTATCGATCAGTGGTTTATCCCATGTGGGTGCAGTGCGCGGCCCATGCCGGAAAGTGGCGCCGATGGCATTCCAGTGTTCGGCTTTGAAATTCACGCATTTCAAAGTTGAAATGCCGGGCTGGCCGGTGCAGAATCCACATCGACTATACGCCCGCGTTGGAAGCTGTTCCATGACACCGTCGCACCCTACTGTTCCTCAGCCGATTTCCCTCAACCCCGCTGGCCCCGTCGCCCCTGGCGCCCGCCCGAGGATCTGGGCCATGGGCATCAGCCGTCTCTCGCGCGCCTTTGCCGAACTGATTCCGGCCTACGCGGGCCGGGCGGAATTCCGGATCGTTGGCCGGGCCTTCGAAGCCGCAGCCAGCGCCATCAACCGGGAGGCACGGGAGAACCGCGTCGACGTGGTGGTGGCGGGCGGATCGAACGGCGCCTACCTGCGCCAGCACGTCGATGTGCCGGTGGTGCTGGTCAAGGTGACCGGCTTCGACGTCATGAGCGCGTTGGCCACCGCCCGGCGTATTTCGCCGAAGGTGGCGCTGGTGACGCATGCGTCCACCTACGCCGAGGTCGACGAGTTCGTGCGGGCCTTCTCGCTCGATATCCCGCGCTACACCTATCTGACCGAAGACGATGCGACGGCGCGCGTGCGGGCGCTCAAGGAAGAGGGCGTGCGCGTGGTGGTCGGGCCGGGCCTGGTGACAGACATGGCCGACAAGTACGGGCTCGTCGGCGTGTTTCTCTACTCGGGCAATGCCGTGCGGCTGGCGCTGGAGGATGCGATCGAGGCCGCGCGGTTGCGTCGTATCGAATCCACGCGACGCGAATACGTGAACACGATTCTTGCCCACCTGAACGAAGGCGTGGCTGCGGTCGATGGCGAGGGGCGGGTGCAGGCGTTCAATCCGGCGATGGAGCGATTCCTCGGCACGCCTGCCGGGGTTGCGGTGGGTCGCAAGCTATCCACGCTGGCGCCCGGACTGTCCCTCGACGGCGTGATGCAGAGCGGCGCGCGCGAGCTCGAAGCAATCCATCGGCTGGGCGACAAGATGGTGGTGGTCAACCGGATTCCGATCATGAGCGAGGCCGGCACGACCGGTGCCGTGCTGACGATCCAGGACGCCAACGCGATTCACCGCGCGGACCGCAACCTGCGCTCGCGCACACGCGCCCGGGCGGCTGGCGTGCGTTACAGCCTGGACGACCTGGCGGGCGATTCGCCGGCGATGAGCGATCTGCGCGCGCTGGCGCGGCGCTATGCGATGGTCGATTCGACCGTGCTGGTCAGCGGCGAAAGCGGTACCGGCAAGGAAGTGCTGGCGCAGGGGATGCACGACGCGAGTCCGCGCCGCGCCTTTCCCTTCGTGGCGGTCAACTGCGCGGCCTTCCCCGAGACACTGCTCGAATCCGAGCTGTTTGGCTACGAGGAGGGGGCGTTCACGGGCGCCCGGCGTGGCGGCAAGGCTGGCCTGTTCGAGTCGGCGCACAACGGCACGCTGTTCCTCGACGAGATCGGCGATATGCCGCCTGCGCTGCAAACGCGCCTGCTGCGGGTGCTGCAGGAGAAACAGGTGCTGCCGATCGGCGCGATCGAGGCCGTGCCGGTCAATGTGCGGGTGATCGCCGCCACGCACCGCGACCTGGCCGCGCTCGTGCGCGATGGGGCATTCCGCCAGGATCTCTACTACCGCCTGAACATCCTCCGCATCGAGATGCCGCCTTTGCGTGACCGCGCGGGAGACCTGCCCGTGCTGGCGGAACTGCTGTACCGGCGCGCGCAGGAACGGCTCGGCATGTCGGATGGGGAACCACTACCCGCGATCGTGCGGGCACGGCTGGCGCGCTACGTATGGCCGGGGAATATTCGCGAACTCGAGAACGTGACCGAGCGGATTGCAGTGCTGGTGGCCGGCGCGAACCTGACACCTGTGGCGTTGCAGCGGGAGTTGCAGGCGGCGGTGCCGGAACTGTTTTCCGGCGATTACGGGACGGCCATCGAGATGTCCGACGGCGTACCCGCGCAATCGCTGGCAGGGGTGGCCAAGGCAAGCCAGGCCGAGCATATCCGCCGTGTGCTGGCCGATTGCGGCGGTAACCGCGCAGCGGCCTGTGCCCAGCTAGGTATCAGTCCGACGACCCTTTGGCGACGGTTGCGCGAGGAGTGACCGACATCCGATCCTTCATGAAGTCCGTTATTTCGCAATTAACGGCCAGAATTATTCGCCACCAATAATTTGGGCTAAACGTCCAAGGTCTTGAAAAACCGATAAAAAGACGACAAGAAAGACCGAAAGGGACTGGCTTACGTGTCAGACATCGTCCGCAAGTCGCACCCCAGTGAACTGCCAGCGCTGGTGGGGATAGAAGAAGTTGCGGTAGCTTGCGCGGATATGGGATTCGGCGGTGACGCAGGAACCGCCGCGCAGCACCATCTGGCTGCTCATGAACTTGCCGTTGTACTCGCCCACGGCCCCCTCGCGTGGCCGGAAGCCGGGATAGGGCAGGAAGGCACTGCCCGTCCACTCCCACACGTCGCCGAACATCTGGCGCAGGGAGCCAGCCGTGTTCTGACGATCGGGCAGGGGACGTAGCGCACGGCCTTCCGCGAAATTGCCGGTGGCGGGCAGATTGTGCGCCGCGTGCTCCCATTCAGCTTCGGTCGGCAGGCGGCGCTCCGCCCAGCGCGCGAATGCGTCGGCCTCGAAGAAACTCACGTGCGTGACCGGGCTGTCCGGATCGACGGGCTGCATCCCACGCAACGTCATCTGCCACCACGTGCCGTCGCGCTCTTCCCAGTACAGGGGGGCTTCGATCTGGTTGTCGCAGACCCAGCGCCAGCCATCGGAGAGCCACAGGCCGGTCGACTGGTAGCCGCCATCCTCGATGAATTCAAACCACTGGTGGTTGCTGACCGGGTGCGAGCACAGCAGATATGGCTGCAGCAGTACCTGGTGGCGCGGGCCCTCGCAATCGAACGCGAAACCGTCTCCACTGTGGCCGATCGTCACCACGCCGCCCGGAAAGGCGATCCACTCTGGCGCAGGGCGGGGGTCAGCGATAACCGGGGACGGCAGCGTCGGCGCATAGGCCGGGCGCAGCGGATTCTGCGCGAACAGGTGCAGGATATCGGTCAGCAGGAGTTCCTGATGCTGCTGCTCGTGATGCAGGCCAAGCGTGATCAACGCCGCTTCGTCGTCGGTCTGGGCCCGCATCAGTAGCGATTCCATCACTTCATCGACGGCTTCGCGATACGCCAGTACCTCGTCGAGCGACGGGCGTGTCAGCAGGCCGCGGCGCGGACGCGGGTGGCGCGCGCCGACCGCTTCATAGTACGAATTGAACAGATAGCGATACTGCGGATCGACCGGCTCGTAATCGGGCAGCCGGGCGGATAGCACGAACTCCTCGAAGAACCAGGTGGTATGGGCAAGATGCCACTTCGCTGGGCTGGCGTCGTCCATGGATTGCACGGTGGCGTCAGCATCTGACAGGTCCGCCACCATCGCTTCCGTGGCGCTGCGCACATGACGGTACTGGCTGAGCAGGGCGGGTTCTTGCGGTGGATGACTGGCGGCGGCAGGCAGCAGGGCTGAGGTCATGCAGACTCCTGGAAGGCGCGGCAAATGTCGAACAATCATAGACCCATCCGCATGTCGGGGCGAGCGGCAAGGCCATCGGAGTTTGACGTAGGTGGGCGTTTGCGAGGCCCACAAAAAAACAGGTGCCTGGGGGAGGCACCTGTCTTAAGGATCGCCGGCACCGGGGAGGGCGCCGGGAACTACACGGAGAGGGAGAGACTGTCAGGCTCAGGCAGCGGCGCGCAGCGCGGCGTCGTTGAGCGCGGCGATCTGCGAGCGGGCAGTCGTGAGACCGGCTTCGCGCGCGTCGGGGCCCATGGCCAGACCGTGAGCGCGGACGATGCTAATGTCGGTGATACCGAGGAAGCGCAGCACTGCATCAATGGTGACTTCGTGCAGGTCCAGCGTGTTGGCGTCCTGACGCACGCCGCCTCGCGACGACACCACGATCACGCGCTTGCCGACTGCCAGGCCTTCAGGGCCGTTGGCGGTGTAGCGGAAGGTGCGGCCGGCTTGCGCGATACGGTCGATCCAGGCCTTGAGCTGGCTCGGGATGCTGAAGTTGTACTGCGGCACGCCAATCACCAGCACATCGGCAGCCATGAATTCGGCCAGGAACGTTTCGGTGCGCTCGAGTTCGGCTTGCTGCACGGCGTTCAGGCCGTCCTTCGGGCCACCCAGCACCGGCAGCAGGTGGTTGCCGAGGTGGGCGGGGGCTTCCTTGTCCAGATCGCGTACGGTCACCTTGGCGCCGGGGTTCTTGGCAACGAGGTCGGCCACGATGCTGGCGGTCAGGGAACGCGATACGGAGTTGTCGCCCAGTACGCTCGAATCGATTTGCAGGATGTTCATGTCTGGCTCCACTTGGGAATTCGGTTTGGATGGCTGAAAGATAGAGGTTCCCCATTGGTGCCGGTAGTGAGGCAAAATGCAAATGATTGTTCTATCGCTGCAACGGCATGCGCCTCGCCGCCTACGTGCCGTTGCCCGCCTTGAAGGAGCCCGCCATGCAGGATCTCAACGATTTGTCGCTGTTTGCCCAGGTGGTGCAGCACGGCAGCTTTTCAGCGGCAAGCCGGGCCACCGGCGTGCCGAAATCGCGACTTTCCCGCCGGATTGCACAGCTCGAGAAGGAGTTGGGTGTGCAATTGCTCCGCCGGACCACCCGACAAGTGCGCGTGACGCCGCTTGGCGAGGCCTACTATGCCCGCTGCCGCGAAATGCTCGATGCGGCGGAGGCCGCCCGCGAAGTGATCGAACATGCTCGCGACCAACCGGGAGGCTTTCTCCGAATCAGTTGCCCGGTCGGTATCGCACAGGTGCTGCTGGCACCCTCGATCGGTCATTTCATGCGGGCCAACCCCGGCATCCAGCTTGAAGTCGAAGCCACCAACCGTCGTGTCGACGTGATTGCGGAGGGATTCGACCTCGCCCTGCGCGTGCGAAACGTGCTGGAGGATTCAAGCCTGGCCGTGCGCACCTTCGGCAAGAGCGAGTTGCGGCTGGTGGCCAGCCCGGCACTGCTCGACAGCATTGGCCGGCCGCGCACGCCCCAGGCGCTGGAGGGGATGCCCGGCGTCAATCAGAAGCCTCACGATGGCAAGCATGTGTGGCCGCTGGTCAGCAAGACCGGCGAGCAGGTCCATGTGAGCTACGACCCTAAGCTCATCTCCGATGAGTTCGCGCTGCTGCGGGAAGCGGCAATTGCCGGTGTCGGCGTGGCACTGCTGCCGAGCATGTACTGTCGCGATGAAGTCGAGCGGGGGGAGCTTGAAGTACTGCTGCCGCAATGGGACTTGCCGATGGGGGTGCTGCACGCGGTTTTTCCGTCGCGGCAGGGGGTAACGCCCGCATTGCGCCGCTTTCTCGATTATCTGGGCGAAGTGTTGCCCGAATGCGCGCGCAAGATGGGGATGATTCCGAACGTCAGCCTGGGAATGCATGTGGCACCACCGACCGAGCCCGCGCAGCGTGGCGGCGGCAAGGCGAAGGAGCTGGAGGCGTCCTGACAGTCCCGACAGTTCCGAGAGTCCCGACAGCGGGCAACCTGTACGGTGCTGCGCCTTTACCTTCACGCCAGCACGACCTAATGTAGGGAGTACAGGTCACATGCGTTCCATGTGATACCGCATCGTCCAATGCAAGGAGCCGTCGAAATGAGTCACTCGCAAGGATCGCAGGATCTTGGCAAAGCCGTACTTCGTATCGTGCTGGGGGTGCTGATTCTGTTGCACGGTATCTCGAAGATCATGGCTGGCCCGGGTTTCGTAGTGAAGGTGGTCACCGACGCCGGCCTTCCGGTGGAGCTGTCCTACCTAGTCTACGTGGGCGAGGTGCTGGCCCCCATCCTCCTGATCGTCGGCCTGTGGACCCGGGCGGCGGCGTTGATCGTCGTCGTCAACATGCTCTTCGCGTTTGGGCTCGTCCACACCAAGCAGCTCATGGAGATGGCGCCAACCGGTGGCTGGGCGCTGGAATTGCAGGGGATGTATCTGGCGGGCGCGCTCGCGGTGGCCCTGCTCGGTGCCGGACGTCTGAGCTTCGGCGGTATTGATGGCAGGTGGAACTGACGGAGGCACCGCGATGCTGAGTCTTGGTCGATTTCGTCGTGCCGCGCCCTGGATGGTGGTGCTGGTGTCGCTGGCAGGCTGCGCGACTGGCCCTGATATTCGTGCCGACTACAACCATGCGAACGACTTCTCGAAGTACCGGACGTTTGGATTCGTGGCGCATCCCGGCACGGACCACAGCGGGTATGAGAGCCTGACTACGCAATACCTGAAGACGGCGGTCGACCGGGAGATGTCCGCGCGCGGCTATCGATATGCGGCTCATCTGCCCGACTTGCTGGTCAACTTTAACGCGCAGTTGCGCGAGAAAGTCGTCAGCAACCCGGCCCCGATGCCGCCGCCCGGATACGCCGGCTACTACGCGTATCGCGGCGGTCTCTATGCGCCATGGCCCGGTTACGGGTTCTACAGCGATACCTACACCTACACCGAAGGCACGCTGAATATCGATATCGTCGATGCGCAGAGGAACCAGCTCGTCTGGGAGGGCGTGGCGCAGGGCGACGCGAGCGACGTGGACCCGCAGACCCGCCAGCAGGCTATCGACAAGGTCGTGACGCAGATTTTCCTCAAGTACCCGTTCCGCG
The DNA here is from genome assembly GCF_000319775.1 of Cupriavidus sp. HMR-1. Lineage (NCBI taxonomy): Bacteria > Pseudomonadati > Pseudomonadota > Betaproteobacteria > Burkholderiales > Burkholderiaceae > Cupriavidus > Cupriavidus sp. HMR-1. The sequence goes on along the minus strand of NZ_ANKP01000227.1, from coordinate 40,332 downwards.
CGGCGCAGTAACGCGTCGCTACCCGTCGCCGCGCACCTTCATCCCTGCGTCACCATCTTTTCTCACCAAAATCGGCGCTTTCCGCGACATCGCGTCACAAATTCGCGCATGGCACCAGAGCCAGACCCGCTACAATCGCTGCCCGTAGTTTTGAACGTGTCAAATTGATCATGGGTCTGGGCTGGTTCGGATTGTCGACCTTGTGGCTGTTGCCGCTCGTATGGCAAACAGTGGGGCGTGTGCTGGCCGGCGAGCGGCGGCTGCTTGGTCGTGGCTCGCTGCGCGTGCTGCTTGGCACGGTACTCGTGCTGGGTGCCAGCGCCACGCTTGAATCGCTGACTGGCGGCGAAGGCGAGACCGCGGGCGGTGCCGTCGGGCACGCGCTGGCCGGCGTGGCATCCGGAGTGCTCGGCTGGACTGGCGCGCTGCTGATGATGCTGGCGGTGCTGGGCCTGACCGCGCCCATGGTATTCGGCGAGACATGGCGCAGCCTGTTCCTGCTGCGCAAGCCGCGCGTGGAAAGTGACGAGGACCGTGGCGACACCCGGACGAAGTCGCGCGCCGATTCCCGATTCGAATCGCGAGCCAGCACCCGTACAACAGATTTCCGTCACGACACGCGCAGCGAACCGCGCGGCGAACTCCGTAGCGATAGCACCGCGCCGCAGGCTTCGCCGCGTGATTCAGTCGAACGCTGGGAGACCACGTCGCTGCCGGCGCAGTCGGCCGGCGGCTGGCAGCCCACGCAGCCGCGCCAGAAAGGTATCGAGGCGGTTTCCGCCCGCCGTCAGCCCGCGTGGCAACCGCCGCCCCGCACGCGTGAGTCGCCGCCACAACCGGGCGAGATCTGGCTGCATCATGCCGAGGCGCCAGGGGCGGTGAAGCCGGTGGCGCCGGTGGTGCCCAAGCCTGCTCCGTCTACCGCGCAGAAGTCTTCCACGACGCCACCCACGCCTCGCGCGGCCAACCCTGTGCCGACGGCCGTCCGTCCCGCCGCAGCCGCACCGGTCCAGGCGAAGGCGGAAGCCACGGTTGCGCCGAAGCCGGCAGCACCGCGCGCGACGGTTGTCAGCAGCCCGTTCCGCAATCCGCAGCTCGGCCTGCGCTCGGCAGTTACCACGCTGCCCGAGCCGGCGGTTGCGACCACGGTGGCTGCGTCGGCGGCTACCGTCGCCCCGGCTGCCACGGCGGAGGCTGTCGAACAGGCGGTAGCCGTTGCGGCTCTCGCGGATGACCTTGCCGTCGAAGGTCAGGGCGCGTCCGCCGCTTTGGAAACGTCCGCAGTCAACGACGAATCCGAGGCGCCCGGCGAAACGCCGGAGTCGTCAGTGACGATGGACGCGATTCGCGAGGAGGCGCTGGCCTTGTTGGCCGAGTTGCAGGCGTTGGCTGGCCGGCACGTGCAGCCATCGGTGGCAGTGGAGCCTTCGCCGGTGGCAGAGGCAGTGCCCGAAGCCGCGCCGATGGTAGCCGAGGCGCTGCCGGCACGCATCGCGGAGCCGGTATTGGCTGACGTCCCGGACGTGCCAGCCGAACAGGGCGATGCCGACGACATGGCGATCCAGGTGGCCGTGGCGGCTTCAATGGCCGAGGCGGAGATCGCCCAAGCGGAAGCCATCGATGAGGCGCCAGCCGAAGCCGCAACAGCAGCCGCAACCGCAACCGCAGAACAAGAGACCACCGAAGCGATCCTCGCCGAGGCCGTCCCGGCCAGCGACGAAGCAAGCACCCCGGTGGCCGATGCCGGCGATCCCGAGTCTGACGAATCCCGAATCGAATTGCAGGCGGCAGCGGAGGAAGCAGGGGAGGGCGAAAATCAGGCCGACGATAGCCAGGCCGACGACCCGTCCGCCGTGGTGGATGCCAACACCTTCGTCCAGCCAACGCCCAAGCCACGCATCGTCCTGCCGGCCGTAGTCGGGCGGACGGTGGCACTTGGCGCCCAGGCGCCGGCGACGGTTGCCCCGGTGATGGCCGCGCCTGTGCCGCCGTCACCCCTGGCAGCGCCCCCTGCGCCGCCAGCGCCGCGAATCGTCGACTACCGCCTGCCGGGCACCAGCCTGCTGGAAGCGGCAGACGAGAACGCCGAGCAGGTGTCCGAGGAGCGGCTGGAGCAGACCGGCGAACTGATCGCCCAGCGCCTGGCCGAGTTCAAGGTGCCGGTGTCCGTGGTCGGGGCCAGCGCGGGTCCGGTCATCACACGATTCGAAGTCGACCCGGCAATGGGCGTGCGCGGCGCGCAGGTGGTGGGCCTGATGAAGGATCTGGCCCGCGCGCTGGGCGTGACATCGATCCGCGTGGTCGAGACGATTCCAGGCAAGACCTGCATGGGTCTGGAACTGCCGAACGCGAAGCGGCAGATGATCCGTCTGTCCGAAATCGTCAATGGCGGAGCGTTCCAGGCGCACGCGTCGAAGCTCGTGCTGGCCATGGGCAAGGACATCACCGGCAACCCGGTGGTGACCGATCTGGCGCGCGCGCCGCACCTGCTGGTGGCCGGCACGACCGGCTCGGGCAAGTCGGTGGCCGTCAACGCCATGATCCTGTCGATGCTGTACAAGGCCACGCCGGAAGACGTGCGTCTGATCATGATCGACCCGAAGATGCTCGAGTTGTCGGTCTACGAGGGCATTCCGCACCTGCTGGCACCCGTGGTCACGGACATGAAGCAGGCCGCGCACGCGCTCAACTGGTGCGTCGGTGAAATGGAAAAGCGCTACCGGCTGATGTCGGCGCTCGGTGTGCGCAATCTGGCGGGCTACAACCAGAAGATTCGCGTGGCGGAAGCCGCCGGGGAGAAGGTGCCGAACCCGTTCTCGCTGACGCCGGATGCGCCCGAGCCGCTGTCCACGCTGCCGCTGATCGTGGTGGTGATCGACGAGCTGGCCGATCTGATGATGGTGGCCGGCAAGAAGATTGAGGAACTGATCGCCCGGCTGGCGCAGAAGGCGCGCGCGGCCGGCATCCACCTGATCCTGGCCACGCAGCGGCCGTCGGTGGACGTGATCACGGGCCTGATCAAGGCCAATATCCCGACCCGCGTGGCGTTCCAGGTGTCTTCGAAGATCGACTCGCGCACGATCCTGGACCAGATGGGCGCCGAGAGTCTGCTGGGGCAAGGCGACATGCTGTTCCTGCCGCCGGGCACAGGCTATCCTCAGCGTGTGCACGGCGCATTCGTGGCCGACGAGGAAGTGCATCGCGTGGTCGAACACTGGAAGCAGTTCGGCGAGCCCGACTACGACGAGGCCATCCTGGCAGGCGACGCGCCCGAAGGCGCCGCGGATCTGTTCGGCGACAACGGCAGCGACGGCGAGTCCGACCCGCTCTACGATGAGGCCGCCCAGTTCGTGCTGACATCGCGGCGCGCGTCGATTTCCGCCGTGCAGCGGCAACTACGCATCGGCTACAACCGTGCCGCGCGCCTTATCGAACAGATGGAAGCGGCGGGGCTGGTATCCCCGATGGGCCGCAACGGCACGCGCGAAGTGCTGGCGCCGGGGCCGTCCGACTAAGGAACTGACGATGACGGCGACCACCGGCAATCTACTGCGAGACGTACCAGTTCACGCATCGGCGGAGATCTTTGCAGATCTGATGGCATGGCAGGCGGCGGGTCGGGTGCGCATCGAGCGCATTGTCTCGAACGGCCAGGCCAGCGCGCCCGACTTCTGGTACGACAGCACCGACGACGAGTGGGTGCTCGTGATCAGCGGCAGTGCCGCCGTGGAAGTCGACGACGGCACGACGCACACGTTGGGCGCCGGCGACTGGCTTCATTTGCCGGCCCACTGCCGCCACCGCGTGGCAAGGACCGACGCGGCACAGCCGACCATCTGGCTGGCGATCCACGTCTCCCCAACGGCCACCTGATCCGCCTGACACATCTGATCTGCCGCGGCGCTTGCCGGATGCCCTTATGATGGGGGGACATCACCGAGCGGAGGCTTCGGCTTGTCTCATTCATTCACGCGGTTCGCCCTCCGGCAATGCCGCATCCTTGGCGCGCTGTTCGTGCTGCTGGTCATGGCCTGTGGCCCGGCTGCCGGTGCCGACACGCTGCGCATCGGCTCCAAGCGATTTACCGAGTCCTACATCCTGGGCGAGATCCTGAGGCAGGTTGCCGAGCCGCACGGCCCGGTGCGATATCTGCCAGGGCTGGGCAACACCGCCATCGTGTTCCAGGCGCTCCAGGCCGGCAGCATCGACCTATACCCGGACTACACCGGCACGCTTGCCAGCGAGATTCTGAGACTGCCGGGTACCGCCACGCTGGAGCAGATCAACGCCGCGCTGGCGCCGATGGGATTGGGCGCGGCCATCGCGCTCGGCTTCGACAATACCTATGCGATCGCGGTCTCCGATGCCCAGCCAGTCAGCCTGCGCGCGCTTGGCGACCTTGCGGGGCAGCCGGATCTGCGGATCGCCCTGTCGCATGAGTTTCTTGGCCGTGCCGATGGCTGGCCCGCGCTCAAGCGCGCGTATGGACTGCCTCAGCGACCATCGGGGATCGATCATGGCCTCGCCTACGAGGCATTGGCGCACGGGCAGATCGACGCGACCGACATCTATTCGACTGATGCCAAGATCAGCAAGTACCACCTGCGCGTGCTCGAGGACAACCAGCGCGTGTTCCCGCGCTACGAGGCGGTGATCGTCTACCGGCTCGACGTGCCGGCGCGTCATGCGGCGGCGTGGCAGGCACTGCGGCGTCTGGCCGGCACCATCGGAACGCAGGACATGATCGCCATGAATGCGGCAGCGGAAGTCGATGGGAAGACGTTCTCTGCTGTGGCCCGGAATTTCCTGTCCGGGCATCCAGGGGTATCGGTGAACGGTGTGGCGAGATCGGATCAGCGCGACAACCTGGCGGCGATGTTGACGAACGCGGAGACCGGGCGCCTGACGGCCCGGCATCTGGCGCTGGTCGGCGGCTCGGTGGGAGCCGCCACGCTGGTCGGCGTGCCGCTGGGTGTGGTGGCTGCGCGCCGGCGCCGGTTCGGTCAGGTGCTGCTGGCCCTGGTCGGTATGCTGCAGACCATCCCGTCATTGGCGCTGCTGGCGATGCTGATACCGGCGCTGGGCCGTATCGGCATCTGGCCGGCACTGGTCGCGCTGTTCCTCTATGCCTTGCTGCCGATCGTGCGCAACGCGTGCACCGGCTTGCAGGAAGTGCCGGCGGGGATGCGCGATGCTGCCCTGGCACTGGGGATGCGGCCGTTGCAAGTGCTATGGTACGTGGAGTTGCCGCTGTCCCTGCCGGTGCTGCTGGCCGGTATCAAGACCGCGGCCATCATCAGCGTAGGCACGGCGACCATCGCAGCATTTGTCGGCGCGGGCGGGTACGGCGAGCGGATCGTGACCGGACTGGCGCTGAACGACGCCACCCAGCTTCTCGGCGGCGCGATCCCGGCCGCGGTGCTGGCATTGGTGGTGCAGGGTGGCTTTGGTCTGGCCGAATACTTGCGGGATCGAAAGCGCGCACGCATGGCGAAATTTGGGTAACAATGCGGTGTCCCCGAGGTGCATCACAACAAGAACGGTACCGCGATGCGTGGATTCGCAATCGGATGGCTGGCATGGATGACGTGGCTGTCGGTGAGCACCGCATGGGCGGCGCCGCCCGCTGCTTCCCAGGCGCAGGTAGAGCGCGGCCGCTACCTGGCGCGCGTCGCCAATTGCGTTGCCTGTCACACCGCCGAGGGTGGGGCGCCGATGGCCGGCGGGTTGCCACTGCAGACGGGCGCCGGCACCGTCTACTCCACCAATATCACGCCTGAGGCCAGTACCGGCCTGGGCCGCTATTCGCTCGACGACTTTGACCGTGCCGTGCGGCGCGGCGTGGCCCGTGACGGCCGGCGCCTGTATCCCGCCATGCCGTATCCGTCGTACGCGCGTATGACGCGGGACGACGTGGCCGCCGTGTATGCTTGGCTGCGCGCCGAGGTCAAGCCGGTAGCGCAGACCAATCGTGATGCGCAGATGCGCTGGCCATACAGCATGCGGTGGCTCATGGTGCCGTGGAACTTGCTCCATCTGGAGGAAGGGCCGATACCGGCCAGCGCCGATCGGGGCGCGGCATGGAATCGCGGCGCTTATCTCGTCCAGGCCGTGGCGCACTGCGGCGCCTGTCATACCCCGCGTGGCACGCTGTTCGGCGAGAAAGGGACCGATACACGCAGCCGCGACTTTCTGTCCGGCGCAACGGTCGAGGGGTGGTCGGCCACGAACCTGACCGGCGACATGCTGACCGGGCTTGGCGCCTGGTCGCTGGCGGAGATCGTCGAATACCTGCACACGGGGCGCAACGCCCATGCCACGTCGTTCGGACCGATGTCGACGGTCATTGCCTCGTCAACCCAGTACATGACCCCCGGCGATCTCGACGCCGTGGCGACCTATCTCAAGTCGATCCCGGGCGCGCGCCGGGAGGTAGAGCCGTTCCGTTATGACGCGACCGTTGCCACGCAACTCGAGCAGGGGCGGTTCGATACCGCTGGGGCACGCCAGTACGCGACCTACTGCATGCCGTGCCACAACGCCAGCGGCAAGGGCTACGCGCGGGTATTTCCGCCACTGGCCGGCAACCCGACGGTGGTGGATCCGAATCCCGCATCGCTGGTGAACCTGCTGCTCAATGGCGCCGTCACGGCGCGGGTCAACACCGCGCCCACGGACTACCACATGCCCGGCTATGGCTGGACCATGGAAGACCAGGAACTGGCACATTTGCTGACCTTCATCCGCAGCAGCTGGGGGAATCGCGCCGCGCCCGTGACGGCGCAAACCGTGGCGGAACGCCGCAAGGCAACAGGAAAGCAGGCGACGAACGCACGATGACCATAACTCGCAGAGACTTCCTGAATGGTACGGCGCTGACGATTGCCGCCGGGCTCGCGCCGGCCAGCCTGCTGCGTGCTGCGGAGGCGCAGGGCCCTGCCTATCCTCCCGCACTGACCGGCCTGCGTGGCAACCACCCCGGTACGTTTACGCTCGCGCACAGCCTGGCGCGGGAGGGTGCGAAGTATCCGGGCGTGCTGGCGCGCGAATCTTATGATCTGGTGGTGGTAGGTGGCGGCATCGGTGGGCTGGCTGCGGCGTGGTTCTACCAGCAGCGCTTCGGTGGCAACGCGCGCATCCTGATCCTCGACAACCACGATGACTTCGGCGGTCACGCCAAGCGGAACGAGTTCACGGTGCGTGGCCGCACGCTGGTTACCTACGGCGGTAGTGCCGAGATGCCGCCGTCGGCCAGCGACAACGCGGCCGTGCGGGCGTTGCTGGCGGGGCTCGACCTGGCGCCGACGATCCAGGCGCGCCCCGGGGACGACTATGCGCGGCGCGGCCTTGGGCGTGCTGTGTTCTTCGATGCCGAACATTTTGGGCGCGATCAATGGCTGGCTGGCGATCCGTTCGCGGCGCTGGTCGACGCGCGCAACGCCGGGATGCGTCCAGCACTGGACGATTTGGGCGCCTTCCTGAACGCCGCGCCATTGCCGCCAGCCGACCGGCAGGCGCTTCAGCGTCTTGCGCAAGGTGAGACTGACTATCTGTCAGGCATGGCTGGCGAGGCGCGCGCCCGTTACGCGCAATCCACGCGCTATGCGGTGTTTCTGCGCGAGAAGGCCGGGCTAGGGCTACCGGGGCTGCGGTTCCTGCGCAGCCGCAGCCAGGACGCCTACGCGCTCGATGCCGACGGCATTACGGTGGCGCAGGCCATCTCGATCGGATTGCCGGCCGGTGCCGGCATGGCCGCCCCGGCGATCGACCCGAGGCTGGGCAAGTCACCGGCGTCGCGGCTCTGGTTCCCGGACGGCAACGCCACGCTGGCGCGAGCGTTGGCGAGCAAGCTGGTGCCAGGCGTGGCGGCGGCGCAGGGGCAGGAAATCGTCGGCGCGCGTTTCGACTACGGCAAGCTCGACCGGGAAGGGAATCCGGTGCGTATCCGTTTGAACAGCACCGCCATCGCGATCGAACCCGACGTGCGGATCACGCGCGTGACCTACGGGTGGCAGGGCAACCTGCAACGCGTGGAAGCCGCGCACGTCGTCGTGGCCGGCTACGACATGATGGTGCCGTTCATCCTGCCTTCCTTGCCGGCGCCAGCCAAGGCCGCGCTGCGCTCGTGCGTGAAGGCGCCGCTTGTCTACACCAAGGTGGCGCTCGACAACTGGCGCGCGTTCGATGCGCTGAAGACGTGGCGGATCCATGCGCCGACCATGGCCTACTCGGACCTCTGGCTCGAATCCGCGCCGGGCGGCAAGGATGACCCGGTCGTGCTCCACATGCTCTATGTGCCGACCGTGCCCGATAGCGGCATGTCGGCCCGCGAGCGGTTCCGCGCCGGTCGTGCCTTTCTGCTTGGTACGCCGTTCGAGGCGCTCGAGCGCGATATCCGCACCCAGCTCGACCGTATGCTGGCGGCGGGCGGATTCAAGTCCGTCCGGGACATCCAGGGCATTACCGTCAATCGCTGGGCGCACGGATACAGCTACATGCCATCCGGGTTCGCGCCCGACGACGCAAACCTGCAAGTTGCGCTGGAGCAGGCAGGGCGGGGCGTGGGGAACATCCGCATTGCGGGGGCCGATACGGCCGGGAGCCCGTCGGTGACAGCAGCGATCGAGCAATCGATGCGGGCGGTGGGGTCTCTCAATCCCAAGGCCTGAGTGAGTGAGGGGGGCGGGCCAGCGCAACGGCCTGCGTCCGTCATGCGCTGACGCGAGGCGCAGCCGGCGCACGACCTGGCCGGTCGCGCGCTCAACTCGCCAGATGTGGTCAACCCATAACAAACTTTTGCAGCAGGCGCCGGAATTCGTCGAACTCTTCGGGCGTGAATGCCTTCAGTCGCTCATTCAGCACTTCCGGTGCGATCGACGGGATCTCTGCCGAAACAAGTCTGCCCTTGGAGGTCAGGGTCAGATTCACCACGCGACGGTCGTCGATGCTGCGACTGCGCTCCAGCAGGCCTTTTTCCTCGAGCCGGTCGAGCATGCGCGTCATCAGGCCGCTGTCGATGCCGAGCAGCTTGCTGATCTCAAACGGCGTACCCGCCATGCCGCGGGTCAGCGCCAGCAGGATGCCCATCTGTTGCCCATTGATGTCCAGGGGACGTAATGCGGAATCCATTTCCAGAAGCAGGCTGTTGCGCGCCTTGTTCAGGTGGAAACCAATGCTCTGGGTGAGATGGAAGTTCTCGGGTGTGTAGTGTTTCACTATCGTGTCCTTTTTCGATGATCGAGAGACTTGTGATGCAGACACTTGCCGAAAAGAAGTCTGGCGAATTCGCGACAGAATGGGAATTTAGTTTTGTTGTGAGTCGATGTAGAAGAAATGAAATTGAGTGCGATTTCCCAAAACCGCCGTCTGGCGCGGATGTCCGGTCATTGGAAATGCCCCAATTGGGGTATTCGAAAAGGTGCGCGGGGAAAAAAATCTAAATTCTGCGGACGAGAAAGTTCATCACGCATAGCGCCGCGTCGCGGGTGTTGCTCCGGTACAGTCGCGGATAAATCAGAAAAAGGGATCGAAGTGTCACTCTATTCGACCCCGGCAAACTGAGTAAGGGGGCGGTGTCCCGCAGAGGACCGTCGTTGCCGGTTTCAATATGACATCTGGAAAATGACGCGCGCGATTCTGATATCTGCATTGGCGCTGCTGGCTGCTGCCGCCGGATCGCCGGTTTATGGACAGGCTCAGCCCGAAGATCAGGGCCAATCTCAGTCTCAGACGCAAACGCAATCACAACCGCAGGCGGAATCCACAAAACCGTCCGAATCCGCCAAGCCGGCGGACCAGATGCAGCCTCCGGCAAAGAAGAAACTGACGTTCTTCGATCCGGAGGACGGCAAGCTCGACATGAGCGACTTCCTGCTCAATCACAAGGGCGCGCTGCCGGTGCCGACGATCATCACCGAACCGGCGGTGGGTTACGGCTTCGGGCTCGGACTGCTGTTCTTCTCCGAATCCATGGCGGATGCGGCCGCCGAGGCCCGGGCCAGTGGCAAGGGGCCGGCGCCGCCGAATATCACGGTGCTGGGCGGTGCCTATACCGATAACGGCACGTGGGCGGCCGGCTTCGGGCATTTCCACACCTGGGATGGTGATCGCATCCGTTATCTGGGCGGTATCGGCAAGGTGGACGCCAATCTCGAGTACTTCGGTGTCTCGAACCAGCCGCGATCCTATGAGCTGAGCGGCTTCGCGCTGGTGCAGCAGGTGCTGATCCGGGTGGGCGACACGCACTGGTTTATCGGTCCGCGCTACGTATTTGCCGATACGTCCGCGACCTTCAAGTTCGGCAACTCTGCGCAGGAACTGGGCAGCTTCGAGCGCGACCAGCGTATCGGCAAGGGCGGTATCGTCATCGACTACGACTCGCGCGACAACATTTTCTATCCGAACAAGGGCACCTACGCCGAGCTGGAAGCGCAGTTCGCGCGAGCCGGCTTCGGCAGCACACAGACGTTCGACATGTACAACGCGCGTGGCTTCACGTGGATTCCGGTGGCTCGCACGCTGATCCTCGGCCTGCGCGGCGATACGCGTTTCTCCACAGGTGATGTGCCGTTCTACGCGCAGCCCTATGTGGACCTGCGCGGTGTGCAGAAGGGGCGCTATCAGGACCGCAACGCCGTAATGACCGAAGTCGAACTGCGCTGGGACGTCACGCCGCGCTGGTCGCTGCTGGCGTTCTCGGGCGCGGGCAAGGCGTACGGGCGGTGGAACGATTTCTCCGATGCGTCTACCGTGGTCAGCGTCGGTGGCGGTTTCCGCTACATGATCGCCCGCAAGCTGGGCCTGTCGATGGGTATCGACGTGGCGCACAGCCGCGACCAGAATGCGTTCTATATCCAGGTGGGCAGCGCGTGGCACTAGCCGGGCAAGCGTGACGCCACCGATGCTGAAACGGGCCCATACGGGCCCGTTTCCTTATGCTACGGCCGGGAAGTCCAGGGTCGTGTCGTTGACGCGATTGATCATATTGGTGAACAGGATCGCGCTGATGGCCTGAATGGCCTCGACGATCTGCCCATCGCTGTAGCCGGCGGCGCGTATCGCGTCCAGGCTTGCAGCCGGTACCGTGCCGCGCGTGCTCACCAGTTCCACCGCGAAGCGGGTTAGCGCGTCAATTTTTGCGTCCTCTGGGTAGCTGCCCCGACGAAGCTGGCGCATTTGATCGCCGGTATAACCGGCCATCTTGCCCGTCAGCGTATGTGCGGCAAGGCAGTAGTCACAACCGCTGTGCTCGCTCACGGAGAGGTTGATGGCTTCCAGTTCGCGTGCCGACAGGTTGCCCTTCTTGAGCGCCGCATTCGTCTGCAGCGCCTGCGCGAGCACAGCCGGCGCGTTGCTGCCGATCGTCGCGTAGGCGTTCGGCACCTTGCCGATCGCACCGCGGAGCGCGCCAAAAAGTTCGGCGGTCTGGCCGGTGGCGTCCTGGACGGCGATGGTATGCAGGCGGGTGGTCATGATCTTTCTCCTTCGTGTCACGGGTATCGGGGTTCGGAGGCGCCGGTATGTGGCAACGCTTCCATGGACTCCATGGTAGGTGCGAGTGCGATTCGCATGGATTAGAATCGGCTCATCTTTTTGCTCGATCGTCTCACATCGGGGCGTGCTCCATGGACAGCCTTAGCGAACTCGTGCGCCTGCTGGCACCAGCCGGCACGGTGGACCTTCATTGCCGCGTGGCGGGTGCGTGGTCGGCCCACAATGAACAGGCGCCACCCGGTCACGTGCCATACCACGTGATCCTGGATGGACAGGCCAGCGTGCAGGTGGGCAAGGAGACGCTGCAGGTTGGCATGGGCGATGTGCTGCTGTTTCCGCATGGCGCCGCCCATACGTTGCATGGCATGCAGGGCGGCCGGCGCAGGGCGGCGGAGTCGCGGCAGTTCAACGGGGTGGTGACGGAAGTGTCGGTGCCGGGCGCGGCGGCGCCGCTCGACATCCTGTGCGGCACGTTCGTGCTTGGCAGCGCGTCCAAGGTTCTGCTGAGCGCGTTGCCGGAGATGCTGTGCGTCGGCACAAGAGGCAACGGCGATGGTGAAGGCGAGGGCGGCGCGGACGATCTGGCCTGGCTGCGCGGCCTGATCGGCATGATGCATGTGGAAGCGGAGCGCCCCGGCCCGGGTAGCGCTGCGATCATCGCCGATCTCTCGACCGCGCTGTTTACCGTGCTGCTGCGCACGCTGATCGCCCAAGGGGGTGTTTCGCAGGGCGTCATTGCCTTGATGGCTGACCCTCGGATGGCACGCGCCGTCGACGCCGTGGTCCGGGCGCCCGAGCAGCCGTGGACTCTCGATAGTCTCGCTCAGGTTTGCAACGTGTCGCGCGCCACGCTGGCCCGTCGCTTCTCGCAACTGGGCATGACGCCGCTGGAATTGGTGACGACGCTGCGCATGGAACGCGCCGCGCGGCTGCTGCGCCAGGATGATCTGTCGGCGGCGGCCGTGGCCGAGCAGTGCGGATATGCGTCGCAGGCGGCGTTCGGCCGCGTTTTCACGCAGCAGTTTGGCATCGGGCCGGGCGCATACCGGCGGCAGCATCGCGCGCTGCGCCATGGCGCCCGAGACCCCATTACTGATTTGACTCCAACTGGATTGACGAATGCCATCCGCGACCAGACCCAATGACAACTGGGATGACTACCGGTACTTCCTGGCCGTTGCCCGGTCGGGCACGCTCTCCGCGGCTGCCGAGCAACTCGGCACAGAGCACACGACGGTGGCACGCCATATCCACGCACTCGAGCGGACGCTCAACACGCGTCTGTTTCACAAGAGCCATACGGGCTATGCGCTGACAGATGCGGGTGAGCGGCTGCTGGCCACCGCCGAGACGATCGAAGGCGCGCTGCTTGCCTCCAAGGCCGCGGCGGCTGGCGAGCAGGAGATCGCCGGCATCGTGCGGATCGGCGCGCCCGACGGCTTCGGCAGCATGTTCCTGGCGCCGCGTATCCATGCGCTGACCGAACGGCACCCCAGGCTCGAGGTGGAGATCTTCGCCGCCGCCCGGATCTTCAGCCTGACCCGCCGCGAAGCCGATATCGCCATTGGCCTGTCGGGTGCGGAGCATCTGCGTGTGGCGTCGCGACGACTGACCGACTACCGCATGTTCGTCTACGGGACGAAGTCGTACCTGAAGCGCGCTGCGCAGATTCGTACCAAGGCAGACCTCGCGCAGCATCCCTTCGTCGGCTACGTGGAGGAATTGCTGTTCTCGCCCGAACTGAGCTTTTCCGGCGCGGTCGGCGTCGAGCTTCCGGCGCGTGTGCGCTGCACGAACCTGCTGACCCAGGTTCACGCCACGCTCTCCGGACATTGCCTCTGCATCATCCCGGCTTACGTGGCGGCGGATTTCCCCGCGCTGGTGCCGGTGCTGCCCGATGCCGTGGCCGTGACGCGCACCTTCCACATGCACGTTCACGAAGACCACTGGAAATCGGCGCATGTGCGTGCCGTGGCCAACTTTATCGCCGAGGAAGTCGAGGCGAATACCGGGCTGTTCCTCGACGGTACGGGCTGATCGGTCACTGTAGTGAAAGGGCGAGGTTGTGCATCTTTGCACAACCGATGCGGATTTGCGGCCTGTCGTTGTGCACGATCTCGGCGAATAATTGGCGCATGTCAGGTTTGCTGCCCACCGCCATGTCCGCCCCCGCCTCCACGTCCGCGTCTTCTGCCAGTTCCGCCAGTACCGCCATGTCCGCCATACCTGCCGGCTCGCGCCACCTGCGCACGCTCACGCAGGTTGGCGGGCTCCTCGCCGTCTGGTTTGCCGCCGATTCGCTCACCCGGGCGTTCGGGTGGTCGATGTCGCCAGGTGTGCTGGGGCTGCTGGCCGTGCTGGTCCTGTTGCTGTCCGGCCGCCTTCAGGTCGGCTGGGTCAAGGATGGGGCCAACTGGATGCTTGGCGAGCTGGTGCTGTTTTTCATCCCGTGCGTGGTGGCCGTGATCAACTATATGCCGCTGTTCCGGCGCGAGGGCGTCCAGCTGGTCATCGCCGTGACGGCAGGCACGGTGCTCGTTATGGCCGCCACGGCGCTGGCGGTCCATGCCGGCTGCCGGCTGGAGGCGCGGCTGGTGCGGGCGCGCTCGAACGGAGAACAGTGAGATGCCTGCGCTCTCCGGCTTGCATCTGGCCCCGCCCGTGGCGTCGTTTCTCTGCCTGGCATGGACCGTCGCGCTGTACTTCGCTGTCAAGCCGTTGTACCAGCGCCTGCCACGGATCTGGCTGTCGCCGGCAATCGTCGTGCCGGCGCTGACCATTGCGCTGCTGCTGATCACCGGCATTCCCTACGCCGAGTACGTTGCCGATACCCGGTGGATGGTCTGGCTGCTCGGACCGGCCACGATCGCGTTCGCCGTGCCGATCTATGAGCAACGCGAGATCGTGCGCCGTCACTGGATCGCGCTGGCGCTTGGCGTGATCGCCGGGATGCTGGTGGCGATACTCAGCGCGCGGCTGCTGGCCGATGCATTTCATTTCAGCAGCGAGGTGTCGAGCAGCCTGATGGCGCGCTCCGTATCCACGCCATTCGCTGTGGCCGTCGTCGCCCATACGGGCGGGTCCGCCGAACTGGTGTCGCTATTCACCGTAATGACCGGGCTCGCCGGCATGATCGTCGGGGACACGGTGCTTGGCCTGCTGCGCCTGCGCTCGCCCGTGGCGCAGGGTGCATCGCTTGGCACGGCCGCGCATGGTTTCGGCACCGCGCGCGCCCGGCAGCGTCACGCCGAAGAGGGTGTGGTCGCCAGCCTGACGATGGTGCTGGCCGGGGTGCTAATGGTCATCGCCGGCCCAACCTTGACGGGCTGGGTCACGGCGTTGGTGGGCTGAGGCTCCCTGGTTTCAGGTTGACGGCGACAGTCGACCCGTAGTCCATCTCAGGCCGGATCGAATACCCGCCCGGGGTTCAGGGTGCCCTTCGGGTCGAGAGCTGCCTTGATCGTGCGCATCAGCGCGAGCTCCGCAGGTGTGCGCGAGTTGCCGAGGTAGGGCTTCTTGTGGATGCCGATGCCATGCTCCGCCGACACGCTCCCGGCGAACTCGCGAACGATGGCATAGGCTACCGCGTCGATCTCGGTTTCCGGGAACGCCGCCGCGTCCACCCCAGGCAGGTGCACGCTGAAGTGCAGATTGCTGTCGCCGACGTGTCCGAAGTTCACCAGTTCGGCGCTCGGCCATCGTTCCAGGATGGCGCTACGCAGTGCGTCGGCGAACCGCCCGATGCTGCCAATCGGCAGGCTGACGTCGAAGGCCGCGTTGGGTGCCCACATTTGTGGAAACTCGGCCACCGCATCGCGCAACTTCCAAAAACTCTCTGCTTCCTTACCACTCGCGGCCACCGCAGCATCGACAATCAGGCCGTCTTCCATCGCACCTTCCAGCATCCGTTCGAACGCGGCGGCATCGGCATCGGCGTCGCTGCCTTGCAGGTCGAGCAGCACATAGAACGGATGCCCTGCCGCAAGCGGTGCGCGTACGCCCGGAACGCGCGTGGTGACTAGCGTGTAGTAGTCGGCCCACATCGCTTCGAAGGCAGAGACACGGCCGGAAAGCGCGCGCTGCGCATGGCGCAGCAGACGCACCACATCGTCGAAACTGTTCAGCGCGCAGAGCGCCGTTTGCGTGGCTGACGGCAGCGGTGCGAGCCGCAGGACCGCGCGCGTGATCACGCCGAGCGTGCCTTCGCTGCCCACGAAAACCTGGCGCAGGTCGTAGCCAGCGTTGTTCTTGAGCATCTTGTTCAGTGATGTCAGCACGGTGCCATCGGCCAGCACGACTTCAAGCCCGAGTACCTGGTCGCGCATCATGCCGTAGCGGATCACGCGATTGCCGCCCGCATTGGTGGCGATATTGCCGCCGATCTGGCAGCTGCCGCGTGCGCCGAGATCCACCGCCAGCAACCATCCGGCCGCGCGAGCGGCTTCCTGTGCCGCCTGCAGCGTGGTGCCCGCCCAGATCGTCATCGTGCCAGCTTGCTCGTCGATCTCTTCGACGCCACGCATCCGTTCGAGGGATAGCACGATCTCGCCTTGCCCGGGCGTCGCGGCAGACGCCAGGCCAGTCAGGCCTCCCTGGGGAACGACTGGCTGGCCATGCCTGTGGCATGCGGCAAGGATGGCCGCGACGTCCGCCGTCGTACGCGGCCGCACGACGGCCAGAGGCGGGTTACCCAGCGGCGCGTACCAGTCCTTGCGGAAGCGTGTGTCGATGGCGTCGCCGGTTTGCAGGCCGGCAGGGTCGAGGATCGCGGCGAGTTCGGAGAGGAGGGCGGGTGTATTGGACATCGAGTAGCAGAATGGAAAGGGTCAGCGTATGCCGCGCGACAAAACCTGATCGTAGGAATCCATCACGTCAACGTAAAGTGCCATTCGTCGCCTTCGTGATGGCACCAGACATCAAGCGCCGCTCCACGCCTCTGCGTTGATCCTCGCGGCAATCGGCTTTGGCGGCTCCTGGGTGCGCGCCAGATGCTCCAGGGCGGGCTCGATGACTTCGGCCAGTTTGCGAAAGGCAGGACCGATCTCGGCTTCGGGCACGCACGCGTAGCCGAGCAGCAGCCCCTGTTGCGTCGCCGCCCCCTCGCTGTAGTAGCGCGATAGCGGCCGGGCCGACAGCCCCTGCGTGCGCGCGGCCATGCTGATGCCGAGATCATCGGCGCCACGCGGCAGATGCATCACCATGTGCAGGCCGGCCTCATGCGTGGATGTGGGCCAGTCGGCGCCGAAGCGGTCGGCGATGGCTTCGCGTAACAGCGCCTGCCGCTGCGCGTACCGCTGACGCATCCGGCGGATATGCGTGGCGTAGTGGCCTTCCTCGATGAAGTCCGCCAGCACCGCCTGCTGCACGAGCTGGCCCTCGCGATAGAGCTCGGACAGCCCCGTGGCGAAGTGCGGCGCCAGCGGCTTGGGCAACACCATGAATCCCATGCGTATGCCCGGGAAGAGCGTCTTCGAGAACGTGCCCATGTAGATCACGCGATCGTTGTCATCGAGCCCCTGCAACGACGCCACCGGCCTGCCTTCGAAGCGGAACTCGCTGTCGTAGTCGTCCTCGATGATCCACGCACCGCGCTGCCGCGCGTATTCGAGCAACATGCGTCGGCGCGAGAGGCTCATCATCATGCCAAGCGGATACTGGTGCGAAGGCGTGACGAAGATGAAGCGTGGCGGATTCTGTAGCGTCGCGGGGCTTGGCGCGATCCCTTCGTCGTCGACCGGTACCGGGATTGGCTCCACGCCCGCGCTTGCCAGCAGGCTGCGTGTGCCCCAGTAGCCGGGATCCTCCATCCATGCCTTGTCGCCGGGGTCGGCCAGCAGCCGGGTGGTCAGGTCCACGGCCTGGTGAATGCCGGTGGTCAGGATGATCTGGTCTGGCTCGCAGCGCACGGAACGCACTAGACGCAGGTGTTCGGCCAGCAGCTTCTTCAGCGGCAGGTAGCCGCCGTGATGCGCGTACGTCAGCAACTGCGGGCTTGGATTGCGCCAGTGCTTGTTCAGCAGGCGCGCCCAGACCGCGTGCGGAAACAGCGAGACATCAGGCACGCCCGCGACGAACGCGCCCCATTGGCGATCCGACGCGCTGGCGTGGGACACCAGATGCTGCCCCCGTCGCGACAGCGCGAATCGGTTTGGGTGTTGCTGCACTGCGGGCACAGTGATGGTGCCATTCGTCGCACTCCCGTTGTGCAATGCACGATGGTCGGGAACCGTATGCGACACGAAGGTGCCACTTCCGGTGGATGCGGTTACATAGCCTTCGGCCAATAACTGCTCGTACGCATACAGGACGGTGTTGCGCGAGACGCCGATTTCCTTGGCCAGCAGGCGCGACGCCGGCAGCTTGCTGCCCGCTGGCACAGCACCTGCAAGGATCTCCTGACGGATGATGGCGTAGAGCTGTCGGTTCATATGCTCGCCCGATTTGCCGGTGACTGCACCAGCGGGGCGCTCAAGTCGCTGAAGCAGCAGGTCGGAAAGAATGGTCTCTTTCAAAGTGGCTCCGGGCAAAAAACAGGATATGGACCTACCGATGGTACCAACCATCGGATAATTTTCCATCCGTGCTGATGCTGTTTTTTTTCGATGTCCCCATCGCGGAGCCCCCATGCCGAATGCAGCCACCGTTGCGTCTCCTGAATCGACAACGCTCACCACGCAGGCGATTGCCGATGCCGTGCGCGCACTCACGCCGTACATGGTGAAAACCCTGAGTGACTTCGTGGCGGCTGAGAGCCCGTCGGGTGCGGAGCAGCCCGCGGTGGACTTCATGGACGGTGCGCTGCGCGAGCTTGGACTGGAGTCGGAACGCATCGTCCTGAACACGGCGCAGCTGAAGGACATGCCGTTGTTCTCCACGCCGTGCTGTCCCGATGGTGGGCGCTACAACCTGCTGGCTACACATCGTCCGCGCGAACGCGGTGGCCGCTCGGTACTGTTCAATGGTCACCTCGACGTGGTGCCAACCGGCCCCGATTCGATGTGGCGCGAGTCGCCGTTCAAGTCGTATGTCGAGGATGGCTGGCTCTACGGGCGCGGCGCAGGTGACATGAAGGCGGGCATCGTCTGCGCGCTGGCCGCGTTCAAGGCACTGAAGGAACTGGGTGTGCAGCCTGCCGGCAACGTCGGATTCAACGGCGTGCTGGAAGAAGAGAGCACCGGCAACGGCGCGCTGGCCACGGTGGCTTCGCTGCGTAGCGCGGTGGGCGCGGGCAAGCTCGCTTCGTTCGACACGGTGTTGATCCCCGAGCCGCTTGGCGAAGCCCTGATGAGCGCGCAGATGGGTGTGTTCTGGATGTATGTGGAATTGACGGGCCGCCCCGCCCACGCCGCGTACATGACCACCGGCGTCAATCCCGTGGAGGCTGGCATCGCGGTGATGGAGGACCTGCGTTGTCTCGAAACCGAATGGAACCTGCCGGAGAAGCGGCCCGCCGCCTATCGCGACCACGCGCATCCGATCAACTTCAACCTGGGCCAGATCCACGGCGGCGAATGGAACTCATCCGTGCCATGTACCTGCACGCTTGGTATCCGCATCGGCTTTTATCCGCAGATGGATGTCAACGATGCCAAGGCCATCGTTGCCCAGCGCGTTCGTGATTCGCTGGCGCGTCTGGGTAGCACGCTTGACCTGAACATTCGCTACGAAGGCTTTCACGCGCCCGGCTGCGAATTCGATCTCGATAACGCGCCGATGCTGGCGCTGGCCGAGGCGCACCGCAAGGCCCACGGCAATGTGCTCAAGCGCCAGGCCACCACGGCTACCACCGACGCCCGGCACTTCCGCATCACGCTCGATACGCCTGTTACCTGCTACGGCCCCGAAGCTCGCAACATCCACGGCATCGACGAATCGGTGTCGATCGAAAGCATGGTGCGCGTGGCCACCACGTTCGCACAGTTCATGCACGACTGGTGCGGTGTAGAGCCGGCCGCCGACCAGACCTAGAAACCGGTTTTCCCTCGTTGCTGTACCGCCTGGGCAAATGCGCCACCACGTGGTGGGGCGTTGCCCGTTGCCCTCGCTTGTCCCAAGAAAAGGAAACGACCGATGAAACGCATCACTGCCAGCGTCCAGTCGCGCATCAGGGGGAGCCTGATGTCGATGGCCTTTGTTGCCGCCGCCAGCCTCATGGCTGGCACCGCGCTTGCCCAGACAACGGGCGGCACGCTGTCCGGCATCGTGCAACCCGAGCCGCCGATCCTGGTCAGCGCGCTGAACTCGCAGGCACCCACGCAGTACATCGCCGGCAAGATCTATCAAGGTCTGCTGACCTATGGTCCCGACCTGAAGCCGCGCCCCGAACTGGCGAAGTCGTGGCAGATCTCGCCCGACGGCCTGACCTACACGTTCGAACTGCAGCAGGGCGTGAAGTGGCACGACGGCAAACCTTTCACCTCTGCCGACGTGGTGTTCTCGATCGACAAGATGCTGCGCGAGGTACACGTGCGCACACGCGCCGTGATCAACAAGTACATGGCGTCGATCCGCGCGGTCAACGACAGTACCGTCGAGATCAAGCTCAAGGAGCCGTTCCCGCCGTTTATCTCGATGTTCGAAACCGGCACCATGCCGATGATGCCGAAGCACATCTACGACGGCACCGACTACCGCAACAACCCGGCCAACCAGAAGCCGGTGGGCACCGGCCCGTTCATGCTCAAGGAGTGGAAGAAGGGCGCCTATATCAAGCTGGCCAAGAACCCGAACTACTGGAAGAAGGGCAAGCCGTACCTGGACGAGCTGGTGTTCTACGTGATCCCGGACTCGGCATCGCGCGCGGTGGCGTTCGAGAAGGGTGACGTGCAAGTGCTGCGCGGTGGCGACGTTGACAACGTCGACGTCAAGCGCCTGCGCGCGCTGCCCAACGTCGAGTACACGACCAAGGGCTGGGAAATGTTCGCGCCGATGACGAGCCTGCTGCTCAACGAGCGCAAGCCGCCGTTCAACAATGTGAACGTGCGCCGCGCCGTGATGCACGCGCTGAACCGCAAGCTGATTGTCGACAACATTTTCTTCGGCATGGGCAAGCCGGCCGTGAGCCCGTTCTCGTCGAGCACGCTGTTCTTCGACAAGAACATGCCCACCTTCGACTTCAGCATCAAGAAGGCGCGCGAGGAACTCAAGGCATCTGGCGTGGACGTCAGCAAGTATCCGGTGAAGATCCTCTCCACGTCATACGGCGCCAACTGGGACCGCCTGGACGAGTACATCAAGCAGATGCTGGAGCAGATCGGCTTCAAGGTCAGCATCGAGTCTGCCGACGCCGGTACGTGGTCGTCGCGGGTCAGCAACTGGGACTACGACATGACCGTGACCTACACGTACCAGTACGGGGATCCGGCACTCGGCGTGGAACGGCTGTACGTGACGCGCAACATGGTCAAGGGCACGCCGTTCGCGAACGTTCAGGGCTACAGCAACCCGAAGGCTGACGATCTGTGGGCCAAGGGCGGCAACACCATGGACCCGGTGGAACGCCAGAAGCTCTACAGCGAACTGCAGCAGATCCTTGTGAGCGAGGTGGCCAATGCCAACCTGTTCGAGATCGAGTTCCCGACGTTGTATCGCAAGAACATCAAGAACCTCGTGACCACGGCCATTGGCCTGAACGAGTCGTTCGACAACGTCTCGATCGAGAAGAACTGATCGCGCCGCCAGGCTCCCCGGTGACAAGTCGCCGGGGAGCGGCGGGGATGTGCACGCGGAGGTTATCGTGAATTTTCTGTCTTTCTTTCTATCCCGGCTGGTCAAGGCTCTGGTGGTGGTGATCGGCGTGGTCGTCATCAACTTTTTCCTGATCCGCATGGCGCCCGGCGACCCAGCCACCGTGATGGCTGGCGAAGCTGGCGCTGGCGATGCCACCTATGTGACGCAGTTGCGTGAGCAGTTTGGGCTGGACCAGCCTGTGCTGACGCAACTGGGCATCTATCTCAAGGGCGTGGCGAAGCTCGACCTCGGCTACTCGTATCGCAACCACCTGCCGGTGCTGGACCTGATCCTTGATCGTCTGCCAGCCACCTTCTTGCTGATGAGCGGGGCATTCCTGTTCTCGATTGTGGTGGGGGTGCTGCTGGGCGTGATTGCGGCGCGGACGCGCTACGAAAACCGCCGGCGCTGGATCGACAGCGCAGTGATGTCCGGCGCGTTGCTGCTGTACGCCACGCCGCTGTTCTGGCTCTCGCTGATGGCCATCATCCTGTTCTCCGTAGTGCTCGGCTGGTTGCCTGCTTTCGGCATGGAGAGCGTCGGGGCCGGATACACGGGACTGGCCCGCGTGCAGGATATCGCGCTCCATCTGGTGCTGCCGACGATTTCGCTGGGCTGCTTCTTCATGGCTGTCTATGTGCGACTGACGCGGGCTTCGATGCTCGAGGTCATGGGCATGGACTTCGTCAAGACGGCGCGCGCCAAGGGTGTGCCGGCCCGCCGTGTGATCCGCGTGCATGTGCTGCGTAACGCGCTGCTGCCCGTGATCACGTTCGCTGGCATCCAACTCGGTCAGATGGCCGGTGGCGCGGTGCTGACCGAAACCGTGTTCTCGTGGCCTGGTATTGGCCGGCTGATGTTCGATGCGCTGCTGCAACGCGACTACCAGTTGCTGCTCGGCATCTTCTTCGTGACCTCGGCGCTGGTGGTGTTCTTCAACCTGGTGACCGATGTGATCTACCGCTTCATCGACCCCCGCATCGCCATCGGCGGCAAGGAGGCCACGGCATGAAATCGTTCTTCAAGCGCTATTGCCGCAACTACGGCGCCATGATCGGCCTGATCGTGCTGCTGGCGGTGGTTGTGGTGTCCTTCGTCGCGCCGATGCTTTACGAAGAGTCGCCCTGGATGATGGTGGCGGAACCGCTGATGAAGCCGTTCGCGGACATGGCCTATCCATTCGGCACGGATATGCTGGGCCGGGACATCACCGCTGGGCTGCTGTATGGCGCGCGCGTGTCGCTGCTGGTCGGGGTGATCTCCACGGCGGTGGCGCTGGTCGTCGGCGTGCTCGTGGGGTCCGTGGCGGGGTACTGCGGTGGCCGGATCGACGACGCGCTGATGCGGGTGACCGAGTTCTTCCAGACCATTCCCCAGTTGGCCATGGCAGTGGTGATCGTGGCCATCTTCAATCCGTCGATCTACTCGATCGTTGGCGCGATTTCGGTCGTGTCGTGGCCGCCAGTAGCGCGTCTGGTGCGTGGCGAGTTCCTTTCGCTGAAGCAGCGTGAGTTCGTGCAGGCCGCGATTGTGATCGGCCAGCGTCCGCTGCGCATCATCCTGACGCAGATCCTGCCCAATGCGATGTCGCCGATTATCGTTTCGGCGTCGTTCATGGTGGCCACCGCCATCCTGACCGAGTCGGCGCTGTCGTTCCTGGGGCTTGGTGACCGCAACATGATGAGCTGGGGCTTCATGATCGGCGCCGCGCGCACCATGATCCGCGAAGCCTGGTGGATGAGCGTCTGGCCCGGCGTGGCAATCCTGCTGACGGTGCTGGCGATCAACCTGATCGGGGAGGGGCTCAACGATGCCCTGAACCCGCAACTGCGCCGCCGCGGCGAGTAAGGAGCGCTACGATGACGCAGACCAATTCCTCCCGACAACCGCTGTTGTCGATCCGCGATCTTTCCATCGCGCTACCGGCCGGCGGCGACCGCGCGCACGCGGTCAAGGACATCTCGTATGACCTGCACGCGGGCGAAATCCTCTGCATCGTAGGGGAGTCCGGCTCGGGAAAATCGATGAGCGCCAACGCGATCATGGGCCTGCTGCCGAGCTACCTGAAGCCTGAACGTGGCGAGATCCTGTTCCAGGGGCGCGATCTGCTGAAGCTGGACGAAACCACGCTGCTCGGCATGCGTGGCAAGGACATGGCAATGGTGTTCCAGGAGCCGTTGTCCGCGCTGAATCCCGTGATGACCGTTGGTGACCAGATCGCCGAAGTCATGCGCGTGCACCGCGCTTATCCGGGCGAAGCCTGCCAGCGGCGCGTGATGGAACTGCTCGAGTTCGTCGGGTTGCCCGATCCGGCCACGCTGGTGCATAGCTATCCGTTCCGGCTGTCCGGCGGGCAGCGTCAGCGGGTGGTGATCGCGATGGCGCTGGCACTGGAGCCGACGTTGCTGATCGCGGACGAGCCCACCACGGCGCTGGACGTGACCACGCAGGCGCAGATTCTGGCCCTGATCCGGCGCATCCAGGCAGAGAAAGGCATGGGCGTGATGTTCGTTACCCACGACTTCGGGGTCGTGGCCGAGATCGCCGACCGCGTGGCTGTGATGGAGAAGGGCGTGCTGGTCGAGATCGGCACGGCGCAGCAGGTGCTCAATCACCCGCAGCATCCCTATACCCGGCGGCTGATCAGCGCCGTGCCACATGGCCGCGCGCGCGATGGCGGCCATGCGGACGACCGCACCGTGCTCGACGTGCGAAACCTGCGCAAGACCTACGTTTCCGGTGGCGGGCTGTTCTCGAAGAAGCGTGTGACGCACGCCGTGGATGACGTGTCGTTCAGCGTCAAACGCGGCGAGACGCTCGGTATCGTGGGCGAATCGGGCTCGGGCAAGTCGACCATCGGCAAGTGCCTGCTGCGCCTGACCGGCGTCGACGGTGGCCAGATGCTGTTCGACGGCCAGGACATTGCGCGCCTCTCCGAGCGCCAGTTCCGCCCGATGCGGCGCGACGTGCAGATGATCTTTCAGGACCCGTTTGCGTCGCTCAATCCGCGCCATACGGTTGGCCGCATCATCACCGATGGCCCTGTCGCCACAGGCGTGCCACTGGCCGATGCCCAGGCGCGGGCGCGCGAACTGCTGCAACTGGTTGGACTGGAAGCCTCCGCGTTCGACCGCTATCCGAACCAGTTTTCGGGCGGCCAGCGTCAGCGCATCGGTATCGCCCGGGCCCTGGCGCTGGAGCCGAAGCTGCTGGTAGCCGACGAATCGGTTTCGGCGCTCGATGTCTCCGTGCAGGCGCAGGTGCTGCAACTGCTGGCAGACCTGCAGAAGCGGCTCGATATCGCGCTGATCTTCATCACGCACGACCTGCGCGTGGCTGCGCAGATCTGCCATCAGGTCATCGTCATGCACCGGGGCCGGGTCGTCGAAGCAGGCCCGCCCTCGCAGATTTTTGATGATCCGCAGCATGACTACACCCGTCGCCTGATCGACGCCATTCCGGGCAAGACCTGGGACCCGACGCTGATTCGCGTCGCGGCCTGAGGTCTGCCGCACACAGCACCACGAATTCACTGGAGCCAATCAATGAAGAACGCCGAACTGGTCCGTCGCAAGGATGCCGCTACCCCGCGTGGGGTAGGTGTGATGTGCAATTTCTACGCCGACCGCGCCGAGAACAGCGAAATCTGGGATGTCGAGGGCAAGCGCTATATCGACTTCGCTGCCGGCATCGCCGTGCTCAATACGGGCCATCGCCACCCGCGGCTGTTGGCCGCGCTGCAGGCGCAACTGAATCGCTTCACCCATACGGCGTACCAGATCGTGCCGTACGCCAGCTATGTGGAGCTGGCCGAGAAGATCAACCAGCGCGCGCCGGGGCGCTCGGCTCGCAAGACCGCCTTCTTCACGACCGGCGCGGAAGCCGTAGAGAACGCCGTCAAGATCGCGCGCGCCGCCACCGGCCGGCCCGGTGTTATCGCGTTCTCTGGTGGGTTCCATGGCCGCACGATGATGGGCATGGCGCTGACTGGCAAGGTGGCCCCGTACAAGACCGGCTTCGGGCCGTTCCCCGGCGAGGTCTTCCACGCGCCTTACCCGTCTGCGTTGCATGGCGTGACGGTGGAGGATTCGCGCCGCGCGCTCGAACACCTGTTCAAGGCCGATATCGACCCGCGCCGCGTGGCAGCCATCATCTTCGAACCGGTGCAGGGCGAGGGCGGTTTCAACGTGGCGCCGCCGGAGTTCGTGCGGATGCTGCGCGCCGTGTGCGACGAACACGGCATCCTGCTGGTGGCCGATGAGGTTCAGACCGGTTTCGGCCGCACGGGCAAGCTGTTCGCGATGGAGCACTACGACGTCGCGCCGGACCTGACCACGATGGCCAAGAGCCTGGCCGGCGGGATGCCGCTTTCCGCCGTGTGTGGCCGTGCCGAAATCATGGATGCACCCGCGCCGGGCGGCCTCGGCGGAACCTACGCCGGCAATCCGCTGGCCGTGGCGTCCGCGCTGGCCGTGCTCGACGTGCTCGAGTCCGAGAACCTGATCGCGCGAGGCGCGGCGCTTGGCGAACGACTGACGGCCCGCCTGAACAGCCTCAAGCCGCGCGTGCCGCAAATCGCCGAAGTCCGTGGCATCGGCGCAATGGTGGCCGTGGAGTTCCGTCGCGCCGATGGCAGCCCGGATGCGGAGTTCACCCGCGAAGTGCAGAACCGCGCGCTGGAGAAGGGCCTGTTGCTGCTGTCGTGCGGCGTGTACGGCAACGTGATTCGCTTCCTGTTCCCGCTGACCATCCAGGACGCCGTGATGTACGAGGGCCTCGACATCCTGGCAGACGTACTGACCCGCTGACCCGCCGAACGGAGCCACTGACATGACCCGACCCCAGGCAGTACCGACCGTCCAGGTCGACAACGAACGTGTGGCCGTGACCGAATGGCGCTTCGCCAAGGGCGCCGAAACCGGGCATCACCGCCATGGCTATGACTATGTGGTGGTGCCGATGACCACCGGGCCGCTGCTGCTGCAGACGCCGGAGGGCGAGGTCACGAGCCAGCTCGTGGCCGGGCGCGCCTATTACCGGGCAGCCGGCGTCGAGCACAACGTGATCAACGCCCATGACGGTGAATGCGTGTTCGTCGAAATCGAAATCAAGCGCGGAGACCAGGCATGAGCGCGCCACGCGAACGGAATGGCGGCCAGATTCTGGTCGAACAACTGCGCATCCAGGGCACGAAGCGCGTGTTCCTGGTGCCGGGCGAGAGCTATCTGCCGTGCATCGACGCGCTCTACGACCATCAGGATGCGATCACGCCGATCGTCTGCCGGCAGGAAAGCGGCGCCGGATACATGGCGGAAGCCTACGGCAAGCTGACCGGCGAGCCCGGCGTCTGCTTTGTCACGCGCGGCCCGGGTGCGACCAATGCGAGCATCGCGGTGCATACGGCGTTTCAGGACTCCACACCGATGATCCTGTTCGTCGGTCAGGTTGGTAATGACTTCTACGAGCGCGAGGCATTCCAGGAGATCGACTACCGCCGCATGTTCGGCCAGATGGCCAAGTGGGTGGCCCAGATCGACCGCACCGACCGGATCCCCGAGTTCGTGGCGCGAGCCTACGCGGTGGCCACCAGCGGGCGTCCCGGTCCGGTGGTGCTGGCGCTGCCCGAGGACACGCTCTGGGGCCGCGCCACGGTCGCCGACATGCCACGTTATGAGCGCGTCCACGGCGCCCCGACGCCGGCGGCGCTCGACAAGCTTTCCACCTTGCTGGCGGGCGCGAAGCGGCCGTTCCTGCTGGTCGGGGGCTCGGGCTGGACGCCCACGGCCATGCGGCAGATCGAAGGCTTCGCCGAACGCTTCGGCCTGCCCGTGGGCGTGGCATGGCGGCGTCTGGAATGCTTCGACAACGGACATCCGAACTTCGCCGGCCACGTCGGTTGGGGGATGGGCGATGCGCTGCGCCAGCGGATTCACGAAGCGGATCTGGTGATCGCCGTGGGCACGCGCATGGGCGAGGCCACCACGGAAGGCTACACGCTGGTGGAAAGCCCGCAGCCACGGCAGAAGCTGGTGCACGTGTATCCCGATCCGGACGAACTCGGCCGGGTATTCCGCCCGACGTTGCCGATTGCCGCCGATGTGGTGTCGTTCGCGGCGGCCGTGGCGCAGCTATCTCCGGCGCAGACGGTGTCCCGAGAGGCGATGACGGCGGTGACGGCGGCCAATGCCAACTTCCTTGCGGAGCAGGCGCCCAAGGACGCGCCCGGCACGTTGAACCTGAACCGGGTGGCCTGCCACGTCCGCGACCACGTGCCGGACGATGCCTGCATCACTGTTGGCGCTGGCAACTATGCGTTGTTCGCGCACGCCTATCACCGCTTCCATGGCGTGGGCACGAGCCTCGCGCCGACGGTAGGGTCGATGGGTTACGGCTTGCCGGCCGCAATCTCGGCCAAGCTCGAGGATCCGTCGCGTACCGTGGTCTGCTACGCGGGCGATGGCTGCTTCCAGATGAACCTGCAGGAACTCGGCGTGGCCATGCAGTATCGGCTGGGCATCGTGATCCTGGTTTTCAACAACGGCATGTGGGGTACGATCCGCGCGCATCAGGAACGCGAGTTCCCGGGCCGGACGATTGCGCTCGGCTTCGACAATCCCGAGTTCAGCCAGCTGGTCAGGGCGTATCACGGCCACGGCGAAGTGGTGGATCGTGATGAGGACTTCGCGCCCGCTTTTGCCCGGGCGCTGGAGTTCGCCAATCGCGAGCAACTCCCCGCGCTGATCGAACTGCGCTACGAACCCGATGGCATCGCGCCCGGCGTCACGCTCTCCGGCATTCGTGCCGCAGCGCTGGCGCGGCAATCCGCCTGAGCGACGCAACACCACGACAACCGACGGAACCACCCGTAATTCCCACCATGCGCGCCTTTTTTTCGGATGACCAGTTGCTGCACCAGCCTCGGCAGTTCATGCGCGCAGGCCGGCTGTGCGAGCCGACCGACGTACCGGCCCGCGCCGCCGTGCTCCAGCGGGCGCTCGACGTCCGTGGCATCGAACTCGTCGCACCGCCCGACTACGGCCGCGCGCCGCTGGAAACGGTGCATAGCCCGGCTTACCTCGATTTCCTCGCCAGCGCGTTCGAGCGCTGGATGGCGCTGGCAACGCCAACGCTCGAACCGGGCATCGAGGTGCTGCCGAACCTTTCGCCGTATCACAGCGGCAAGATCGACAAGACGCGGCGTGGCCCGTGCCCATCGGGCAGTGTGATTGCCGAAGCGGGCTACTACCTCGGCGACCTGAGCTGTCCGCTCGGGCCCCATAGCTGGCAGTCGATCCTGCGCTCCGCGCATAGTGCGGTGGCGGCGGCGCGGCATGTGTGCGCGCCGCACGACGGCAATGGCATGGCCTATGCGCTGTGCCGGCCGTCCGGCCACCACGCCCACGCCGACCGCGCAGGCGGGTTCTGCTACGTCAACAACTCGGCGATCGCCGCGCAGACACTGCTGGAGCGCTTCGACAAGGTCGCCGTGCTCGACGTGGACGCCCATCATGGCGACGGCACGCAGCAGATCTTCTACCAGCGTTCCGACGTGATGACGATTTCGCTGCACGCGGACCCCGGCAGCTACTACCCGTTCTACACGGGCTACGCCACCGAACGCGGTCATGGCGCGGGCTACGGCTACAACCTCAATTTCCCGCTGCCACACGGCACCGGCGATGCTGGATTCCTGTCGG
Source organism: Cupriavidus sp. HMR-1 (assembly GCF_000319775.1). Lineage (NCBI taxonomy): Bacteria > Pseudomonadati > Pseudomonadota > Betaproteobacteria > Burkholderiales > Burkholderiaceae > Cupriavidus > Cupriavidus sp. HMR-1. The sequence continues at coordinate 11,413 of NZ_ANKP01000227.1, read as the reverse complement.
CGCTGGACAGCGCGCTCGATGCGCTGCGCGACTACCGTCCGCAGGCGCTGGTGCTGGCGCTCGGCTTCGACACGTACAAGCACGACCCGATCAGCGTGCTGCAGGTGGGACTGGAAGCCTATCGGGGCGTGGGCGAGCGTATCCACGCGCTGGGCGTGCCGACGGTGGTGGTGCAGGAGGGCGGTTACGAAGTGGATGCGATCGGCATCGCGCTGGAAGCATTTCTCGCGGGCTTCGTGCCTGCGATGGCATGAATCAGGAGTACACATGACGACTTTGAACATCGACGGCAAGCGGCTCTGGCAGTCACTGATGGATCTGGCCGCCATCGGCGCGACGCCAAAGGGTGGCAACGCGCGGCTGGCACTGACCGCGCTGGACGGACAGGGGCGCGATCTCGTGACAGGCTGGATGCGCGACGCCGGCCTGACGGTGACCGTTGACCAGGTAGGCAACATCTTTGGCCGCCGCGCGGGCCGCAACAATGACCTGCCGCCTGTCATGACCGGTAGCCACATCGACACGCAGCCCACCGGCGGCAAGTTCGACGGGTGCTTTGGCGTACTGGCGGGCCTGGAGGTGATGCGCACGCTTAACGACCACGGCGTGCAGACGGAGGCGCCGCTTGAGCTTGCCATCTGGACCAACGAGGAAGGCACGCGTTTCGTGCCCGTGATGATGGGCTCGGGCGTGTTCGCTGGCGTATTCCCGCTGGAAGTGGCCCTGAACGCCACGGATACGGCGGGCAAGCGCGTGGCGGACGAACTGGAGGCGATCGGCTATGCCGGCAAGCTGCAGGTTGGCGGGCGACCCGTGGGCGCGTACTTCGAGGCCCACATCGAGCAGGGTCCGATCCTGGAGGCTGCCGACAACGTGATCGGCGTGGTCACAGGTTCGCTGGGGCTGCGCTGGTATGACGTGACCGTGACCGGCATGGAGGCTCACGCAGGCCCCACGCCGATGCCGCTGCGGCGCGATGCGCTCTACGGCGCCACGCACGTGATGCAGGAAGTGATCCGCATCGCCAACGATTTCGCGCCGCATGGGCGCGGTACGGTGGGCGTGGTCAACGTTCACCCCGCCTCGCGCAACGTGATTCCCGGTGCGGTGACGTTCACGGTGGACCTGCGTCACCAGGACGCGGAGCAACTCAAGGTGATGGATGCGCGTTTCCGCGCGGCCTGCGCGGCGCTGGCCGAAGGCAAGACCACGGGCACGGCGCTCGATGTGAAGATCGAGGACGTGCAGTACTTCGCGCCAACGCCGTTCGCGCCGGAGCTGGTTGGCCACGTCCGGGCAGAGGCGCAGGCACGCGGTTTCAGCTATCAGGACATCGTGACGGGCGCGGGTCACGACGCGGTGTATATCGCCGGCGTGGCGCCGACCGCGATGATCTTCGTGCCGTGCAAGGACGGCATCAGCCACAACGAGGTGGAAGACGCCCGGCCCGAGCATCTGGAGGCTGGCGCAAACGTACTGCTTGGCGCCATGGTGGCGCAGGCGGGCAAGGGGCGTGACCAATGAGCGAACTCAAGGATCTCGAATACTGGCGGGGCCGGGCGCGGGCGCTGCCGATTCCGGCACACGCTTATATCGACGGCCAGTGGACCAGCGCAGCCGATGGCGCGACGTTCGACTGCATCAACCCGGCCACCGGCGAACAACTGGCGCGTGTGGCGGCCTGCGGCGCAGCGGACGTCGACCGTGCCGTGGCTGCGGCCCGGCGCGCGTTCGAGGCCGGAGTCTGGTCGGCGATGCCCCGGCGCGAGCGCAAGGCCGTGCTATTGCGTCTGGCGGCCCTGATCGAGACGCACCGGGAAGAGCTGGCGCTGCTGGAAACGCTGGACATGGGCAAGCCGATCGGCGACACCATGCTCTATGACATCCCCGAAGCGGCACGCACCTATGCGTGGTATGCCGAGGCGATCGACAAGGTCTATGACGAGATCGCGCCGACCGATGCGGGGGTGCTGGCCACGATCACGCGCGAGCCGCTTGGTGTGGTGGCGGCCGTGGTGCCGTGGAACTATCCGCTGCTGATGGCGAGCTGGAAGGTGGCGCCAGCGCTGGCCGCGGGCAACAGCGTGGTGCTGAAGCCGGCCGAGCAATCGCCGCTGACCGCGATCCGCCTGGCCGCGCTGGCGGAAGAGGCTGGCGTGCCGCCCGGCGTCTTCAACGTGGTGCCCGGGTTGGGCGCTGAGGCAGGGCAGGCGTTGGGCCGCCATCCCGATGTCGACTGCCTGGCTTTCACGGGCTCCACGGCTACCGGCAAGCGATTTATGGAATATAGCGGCCAGTCGAATCTCAAGCGCGTCTGGCTCGAATGCGGTGGCAAGTCACCGCATATCGTGTTCGACGACTGCCCGGACCTCGACCGCGCCGCGCTGGCCGCCGCCATCGGTATCTTCAACAACCAGGGGGAGATTTGCATCGCGGGCTCGCGGCTCTACGTGCAGCGCGGCATCTACGACACGTTCATGGCGAAGCTGGAGGCGCATGCGGCGGCCATGCAGCCGGGGGATCCGCTCGACCCACGCTCCGCGATGGGCGCGATCGTCGACGGGCGGCAGTTCGACCGCGTGATGTCGTATGTGGAAGCCGGCCAGAGGGAGGGCGCAAGGCTGCGTGCGGGCGGTCAGGCCGCGCGCGCCGAATCCGGGGGCTGGTTCGTCCAGCCGACGATCTTCGAGTGCCCGACGCAGTCGCTGTCGATCGTCAAGGAGGAGATCTTCGGCCCGGTGCTGGCCGTGACCGTGTTCGACACCGAGGTCGAAGCCGTGGCGATGGCCAACGACTCGGCGTACGGGCTAGGCGCGGGGCTGTGGACGTCGGACCTGTCGCGCGCGCATCGTGTCTCGCGCCGGCTGCGTAGCGGGCTGGTCTGGGTCAACTGCTACATGGACGGCGATATCACGGTGCCGTTCGGCGGCGTCAAGCAGTCGGGGTTCGGCCGCGACAAGTCGTTGCACGCGCTGGAGAAGTACCAGGACCTGAAGACGACCTGGATCCGGCTCGAGTAGTTGCTGCGGCCTGTCGGCGCACCGGCGACCTCATCAATCCATCGCCGCGTGCGCCAGGCTGTCGTCTGCGTGCTTCGCGCCGGGGCGGATCATCAGGATCAGCGGCACCACCACCAGCGTGGCGATGAACATCGCCTTGAAGTCGTTCAGATAGGCGATCATCGCCGCCTGCTGGTTGATGGTCTGGTTCAGCACCGCGATGTCGATCCGTGAGCCATGCGTGAGCATCGACTGCAGCGCGGGGTTGTACGGGTTGATATGCGTGACCAGGTCGCTGTGCGCCACCTGCGCGTTGCGGGTCATCATGGTCTGGATCAGCGAGATGCCGATGCTACTGCCGATATTGCGCATCAGGCTGTACGTGGCGGTGCCATCGGCGCGCAGGGACGGCTCCAGTGTGGAGAACGTCAGCGCTGACAGCGGCACGAACACGAGCCCCAGGCCGAAGCCCTGGATGATGCCCGGTACGACGATATCCGACATCGACAGGACCACGGTGTAGCCCATCATCTGCCACAGTGCGAAGGCGGAGATCAGGAAGCCGGAGAGCAGGAGCAGCCGCGCATCCACGCGCCGCAGCAGGCGGCCTGCCAGCATCATCGCGATCATCGTGCCCAGCCCGCTTGGCGCGGTAACCAGCCCGGTGGTGGCCACCGGATAGCCCATCAGGTTCTGCAGCATCGGCGGCAGCAGCGCGCGGGTGGCATACATGACCGCGCCGATCACGAAGATGAAACAGGCCCCGGTGACGAAATTACGGTCCTTGAGCAGCGCGGAACGGAAGAACGACTTTTCGCCGGCCGTGGCCGTATGGATCAGAAAGTAGGCGAAGGCGATCACGCAGATCAGCGCCTCGATCCGGATTTCGAGCGAGCCGAACCAGTCAAGTTGTTCGCCGCGGTCCAGCATGGCCTGCAACGCCCCGATAGCGAGACTCAGCGTGGCGAAGCCGAACGCGTCGAACCTCATGCTGCGCGCCGGCGTGCGGTTCGGTAGCGAGGCCAGCACGCCGAACAACGCGAACAGGCCGATCGGCACGTTGATGAAGAATACCCAGCGCCAGTTATAGCTGTCGGTCAGCCAGCCGCCCAGCGTGGGCCCGAGAATCGGCCCGACCATCACGCCCATGCCCCACACGGCCATGGCCTGCCCCTGGCGCGACGGTGGATTGATATCGAGCAGGATCGACTGGGACAGCGGCACCAGCGCCGCCCCAAAAACCCCTTGCAGCAGCCGCGCGGCCACGATCTGGGTGAGGGAGTCCGCCATCCCGCACAGCGCCGAAGCCACGGTAAATCCGCCGATGGAGATTGCCAGCAGCCGCTTGACGCCGAGCTGGTCGGACAGCCAGCCGGTCAGCGGCGTGGCGATGGCTGCGGCGACGATGTAGGACGTCAGCACCCACGTGATTTCGTCCTGCGAGGCCGAAAGCGTACCCTGCATGTGCGGCAGGGCCACGTTGGCGATGGTGCTGTCGAGCGTCTGGATCAGCGTGGCCAGCATGATCGAAAGGGTGATCATCGGCCGGTTGAGCGGGGCAGCGGCGGGCTGTGCCGAGGCGGAAACCACGGAGGACATTGGGGGAAGGCTGGAAGGGCTGGTGCAGATTAATAAGCGTGCTTATTATAGTCATGGACTGGCGTTTTTGGGCGATCACGCGAGTCACGGACGGCCAGAAAAGCGGATCGAGCGCCCCGACTCCCTATAATCGCGCGATGGAAACAAATCTTGAAAGGCGCTTCGGCTTTCTCGTGGCGGACGTTGGCCGGCTGACCGGCAGGCGATTTGACGAGTTGTCCCGCGCGGCGCTAGACCTGACGCGTGCGCAGTACCGTGCGCTTGCGTGTCTGACGCACTATGGGGAAATCAATCAGGCCTGCCTGGCGGACCTGATGGAAGTGGCGCCGATTTCGGCCGGGCGGTTGCTGGACCGTATGGAGGAGGGTGGCTGGATCGTTCGCCGGCCCAATCCGGCGGACCGCCGCGAGCGCATGGTCAGCGTGACGGAAAAGGCGGAGCAGGCACTGCACGCCGCGCGCGAGGTGGGGGATGTGGTGACATCGGAGGCGCTCAACGGCTTCAACGCAGAAGAGGCGGAGCAGTTCATCGGCTTTCTGCAGCGCGCCCGGTCAAATCTGTCGAAACCGGCCCTGGCCCAGACGCAAGCGCAGGCGCAGGGAAAGTAACCACCACGGTCAGGCCGCCGCCCGGCGTGCTTTCCAGCGCGACGGCGGCGCCATGAATGCGGGCGATCTCCCGCACGATCGACAGCCCCAGGCCGCTGCCATCGCGGCTGGCGCTCGACTCTCCACGATAGAAGCGCTTGAAGATCGACTCGCGCTCGAATGCGGGTACCCCGGGACCGTTGTCCTCCACGGCCAGCCGTTGCCCGTCAACGCGCACCGTGACCATCGAGCCGGCACCCGCATAGCGGATGGCGTTGTCGATCAGATTCCCGAGCAGTTCCTGCAGCAGTTCGGTCTGGCCGTCGATGTCGGCTTGGCCGCGACCCTCGAAACCCAGATCCACCCCCGCGCGCCGGGCCAGCGGCGCCCATTCAAGCGCCACGTTCTGCGCCAGCGTATCCAATCGCAGGCGCCGCAGCGTGGGTGCGTAGCCGCTGTCTGGCTCGAGCCGCGACAGCGACAGCAACTGGGCGACTTCCTTGGCGGCCTGCTGCACGGATCCATGCAGCCGCTCGACGTGCGCGCGCACGCTCGGCAGGTCCTTCTCGCGCAGCGCGAGTTCCGATTCGGCCTGGATGATGGCCAGTGGCGTCTTGAGCTGGTGCGCGGCATCGGCAAAGAAGCGCTTGCGGCCTTCGATCATGCGGTGCAGCCGGGCCACGTACTGGTTCACTGCGGCCACCAGTGGTTTCATTTCGACCGGCAGCGCGGTGTCTTCCAAAGGTTCCAGATCGTCGGGGCCGCGTGCGGACATGGCGTCGGACAGCCGTTGCAGCGGCAGCAGGCCCCGTCGCACGCCAAGCCAGACGATGCCCAGCGCCAGGCTGATCAGCATCAGTTCCTGCAGCAGCGAGCCGATCAGGATGTCGCTGGCAAGCTGCTCGCGCGGCTCGGTCGATTCAGCCAGCAGCACCCAGACCATTTGCGTGCGGGCCGAGCGGACGTCGTGCAGCGGCAATGGCATGGCCGCCATGCGGACGGGCACGCCAAGGTACACGGCGTCGTAGAACTGGGTGCGATAGAGCGAATTCACCGGTCCTTCCGGCATCGGCAGCCCTTCATAGCCGGTGATCGTGGTGCCACGCTCGTCGCGGATCTGGTAGTAGACGCGCGAGCCATCCTCGGCATCGAAGACTTCCAGGGCCAGATTGGGGATTTCCACTTCGACGCGCCCGTCGCGCAGCGAAATCCCTTCGCGCATGGACTTGAGCGACGCGGCCAGCGTGCGGTCGAATGCCTGGTGGGCCGCGGACATCGCGCGCCGATCGGTCAGCCAGGCGTCGAACGCCAGCAGCCCCAGCAGCGGTATCAGCAGCCAGAGCGTGATCTGCAGCCTCAGGCTGCCTGTTTTCATTGGTGCGCGTCCGTCGTGGCGGTGTCGCGTGATTCCAGTAGATAACCGAGCCCGCGCAGCGTGACGATGCTTACGCCGCTGCCTTCCAGCTTCTTGCGCAGGCGGTAGACGTAGATTTCGATGGCGTCGGCATTGACCGACTCATCGATGCCGAAGATCTTCTCCGACAGCGCGGCCTTGTTGACGGCACGGCCATCGCGCATCAGCAGCACTTCCAGCACGGCGCGTTCACGTCCTGTGAGTTGCAGCAGTTCACCGTTGAGCGTGAAGGCGCGGCTCACGCTGTCATAGCGCAGCGGGCCGCATTCGAGCGCGGTGCGATCATGGCCGTGGCTGCGACGGATCAGCGCGCGCGCCCGGGCTTCCAGTTCGTTCAGCGCGAACGGCTTGGCCAGGTAGTCGTCGGCACCCAGGTCCAGCCCGCGCACGCGGTCTTCCACCGAGCCATGCGCGGTCAGGATCAGCACAGGTACCGGGTTGCGCCGCTGACGCAGCCGACGCAGCACTTCCAGGCCGTCCAGGCGGGGCATGCCGATGTCGAGGATGGCCAGGGCGTAGTCCTGCGTGGTCAGCAGATGGTCGGCGCTGGCGCCGTCATGCATGCAGTCGACGGCAAAGCCACTCTGGCTCAGGGAATCCACCAGTGATTCGGCCAGTTTGAGATTGTCTTCGGCAAGCAGGATACGCATGGGAGGGATACAGCGGGCAGGTCTAAGTCTTGTCTCGGGCGAACCAGTGTCGCGCGACGAGTGATACCTGCATTGGGTCCGGTATGCCTAGTTAGGGAAATCCCGATCGTGGTGCATAACCCACGCCTCAGATACCCACGAATCGAAAGCGAACTGAAAGTGAGGCCCAAATACCATCCGTGCCGTTCCACAACTACAAGCAGACAAAAGGAGACTTGTATGAAACGGAAGGCATTGGCCCTGGCTACGTTGGGTTGCGTGGCATCGGGTGGCGCAGCAGCTCAGTCGAGCGTGACCCTGTACGGTCTGGTCGATTCGGGTATCGAGTACGTGAGCCACGCAGGGCCAACCGGCAGCTCGGTGGTCAAGATGACGTCGGGCGGCAAGAACACGTCGCGTTGGGGTCTGCGCGGCACTGAAGACCTTGGCGGCGGGCTGAAGGCAATCTTCACGCTGGAATCCGGCATTGCCCTCGACACCGGCAAGCTCGACACGGACAACACGCTGTTCGATCGTCGCGCCTGGGTGGGCCTGCAGGACAAGACGCTGGGCAGCATCCGCATGGGCCGTGATTTCACCACGACCTATGACTTCATGCTCCCGTTCGACCCGATGGGTTACGCGCCGAACTATTCGTGGGCCACGTCGGCCACCGCCACGGGCGGCCGCAAGGACGGCATGTTCTCCCGCTCCACGAACGTGCTGCGCTACGACGGCAAGTTCGGTCCGGTCAAGGTGGGCGGCACGATGGCCATGGGCGAAGTGCCTGGCAGCTTCAAGAGCTCGTCCAAGTACGACCTGGGCGTGGGCTATGAAGCCGGCAAGTTTGCCGCGGCCCTGACCTGGGATCGCCAGAACGGCGCGGGCACCAGCACCACGCCGGCTGATAGCGTCGACTACATCCAGGGCATCCACGCCGGCGCCAGCTACGACTTCGGTTCGCTGTCCGTCTACGCGGGCTACCGGAACTACCGCAAGACGTTCACGACGTCGGCCGCCAAGCAGCTCAGCGACATGTACTGGCTGGGCGCCGCGTACGACTTCACGCCGGCCTTCACGCTGTACGGCGCGATCTACAAGCAGAACATCAAGGGCGACACCGACGCAGATCCGATCCTGTTCTCGCTGCGTGCCCAGTACAATCTTTCCAAACGCACCATGGCCTATCTGTCCGCCGGCTATGCCAAGGCGCGCAATGGTCAGAACGTGAGTGTCTCGCGTGACAATATTGGCTATGCCAATAACCAGGTCGGCGTGACGGCGGGTCTGCAGCACCGCTTCTGATCTCGCTTTCTGATCGTTGTTTTCGACCGTCGTGGTGGACGGTCGCCCGGCGGTGCGAGGGGCTCGCGCCGCCGGTTTTTGCGTTTTTTTGCGTTTTCTTTGCGTTTGCGGCCCAGCCGAATTCCTTTTCAGCCCAGCAGGCCATGCCGTTCGTGCCATTCCCGCAGAGACTCGGCCGGCCATGTGCGGGCGTGCCGGTGTCCCTTGCCGCGTGGCACGTCGACCCAGGGGGCTGCGTAATCGAGCGCTGCCTCGATGACTTCGGGGGGCTTTGGTAGCGGCGTGTCGATGGCGCTCGCGTTCGGGTGCACCAGTTCCGGCCAGCGCGGATCCCACAGCCATAGCGGGCTGCCGCATTTCAAGCAGAAATGCCGGAACGCCTTCGATCGCACCGGCCGCTTGCCGGGCTCGCGTATTACCGCGTGAAACCGTCCCACATGCGTCTTGCCGCGCACGCGCAGCGTGCTGGCATCGCCCCCGAGATTGATCCCGTATCCGCCACCACCGCCGGTCTTGCGGCAGATCGAACAATGGCAATGCATAAACGGGTAGGGCGAATCCGATTCCAGGCTGAACCGCACGGCGCCGCACTGGCATGAGCCTTCGAGATGCATGTAGCCTCCGGGGATAGGGTGTCGATGCGATCCAGTGTGGGTGAGGCGATGCGGGGATTCAAGGCGGAACGACCGCCCTTCGGGTCACGTTCAAGGCTCGCCCTCTATCCAGAGAGGCATTGTCAGTGGATGCCGGCGTGAATATGATGGGGCGTTCATCGCCACGAAGCGAATGCAACGACGCGGCTCCAGTGGTGCGCCGACCGGGCGACTATTTCTCCCACTGAAATGATCAGACCTGGCCGATTGACCTGACACGGAAGACGGCAACCATGGAATTGTTACTCCAGGCAGTGCTATTCCTCGCATCGGCCCTCGTGGTGGTGCCACTCTCCATCAGGCTCGGGTTCGGTTCCGTCCTCGGCTATCTGGTCGCCGGGATGCTCATCGGTCCCTCCGCGCTCGGGTTCGTCACGGATGTCAATGCCGTGCTGCATATCGCCGAACTCGGCATCATGCTGATGATGTTCATCATCGGCATCGAGATGGACGTTCGAAAACTCTGGAACCTGCGGCGATCGATCTTTGGTCATGGCGGTGCCCAGGTCCTGCTTTGCGCGGTACTGCTGGCTCTCGCTTTCATCGCCTTCGGGGTGAACTGGCGCGTCGGGGTTGCCGCCGGCTTCGCGCTGTCCCTGTCGTCGACGGCGATGGTGATCGCGATTCTGGAGCAGCGCGGGCTGATGCAGGCGCCGATTGGCCGGGCGAGCTTTGGCATCCTGTTGTTCCAGGACATGGCCGCCATCCCGATGATTGCGCTGTTGCCGCTGCTTTCCCCCGCACCGGCCACGACCAACACGATCGCGGGGTGGATCGTCGCGCTCGAGGCGCTGGGCATGCTGGCTGCCGTGGTGTTTGGCGGAGCCATTCTGCTGCGGTATCTGTTGCCGATCATCCGACGCAGCGGCACGCGGGACATGGTGACCGTATTCGCGCTGCTCTGGGTGATCGGCATCGCGTTGCTGATGCAAAGCGTGCATCTGTCGATGTCCCTGGGCGCGTTCGTGGCGGGGGTGTTGCTGGCGGGCTCCGACTGCCGTGAGGAAATCGAGGCGGACATCAGCCCTATCAAGGGCGTATTGCTCGGCCTTTTCTTCATGGCCGTGGGTATGTCGATCAAGTTCGATGTCCTGGCAAGCAAGCCGTTCCTCGTTGCCGTACTGCTCTTGGTGCTGCTGGTCGCCAAGATATCAGGCCTGCTTTTCCTCGCAAGGCAGATTCAGTTGCCGCGTGGGGACCGGGTCTACTTTGCGGTGCTTCTTTCACAGGGTGGTGAGTTCGCGTTCGTCGTGATGGCAGTGGCCGAGGCGGCACGCCTGTTGAATGGCGAGCAGGCGTCCATCGTGACCGCCGTGGTGGCGCTATCCATGGCCGCTACGCCGCTGTTGCTGATGGCGTTGCGCAAGAAGGAAACGGCGAGGGACGTGGAGCGTCCGCTGCCGGCCGCCAATCGCCATGCCGACGCGCCAGATGCCGACCTGCATTGACACTGGCTGAACGCGGGATTTCCGCACGATGACGGTACGACGACGCTCAGATCTGGCTCAGATCAGCCGCGCCCCCGGCCAGGCCCCCGACATCACGATATTCCGGACCGAAAGGCGCACCGTCTGCATGATGTCCCAGAGTTCCGGCACAGGTGGCCGGTTCCGTGCCGTGGCCAGCGCTACTTGGCGGGTGACCACCGGATCGACCAGCCGCGCGGAATGCAGGCGGCCTTGCGCGACGCGGTCCGCCACTGCGGCGAATGGCAACAGCGTCGCGCCACAACCGTCTTCGACAAGCCGCATCGACACCGTGTTCGACGCATCGCATTCCAGCGCCATGTTCAGCGTGGTGCCGACCCGTGCGGCCAGCGATTCGGCCAGCACGCGCAGGCCGTGCCCGGTGCTGGGCAGGATCATCGGCACTTCGCCCAGGCGGCGGGCCTGGAACGTCGGCCCGAGATGGCTCCACGACGTGGGCGTGACCAGTGTCAGGTCTTCTTCGAGCAGGATGTCGACCTTGAGCGCGCCTTGCTGCTCAGGCAGGTAGAGCAGGGCGACGTCGATCTCTCCGGCGGCCAGCCACGCCAGGATCGGGCTGGCCAGCCCTTCCACGAAACGCAGCTTTGTTGCCGGAAAGCGTGTCTTCAGTGCGGTGCCGATGGCCGCGAAGGCGGTGTTGGCGATGGTTGGCTGAGCTGCGATCACGAGCTGTGCCGGACCCTGGGCGGTCGAGGCGCGCACGGCGGCGCGCGCCTCGGTCAGCGTGGCGGCCACCTGCC
>NZ_ANKP01000226.1:0-51594 GCF_000319775.1 Cupriavidus sp. HMR-1 | reverse complement strand
CGGGCAGGCCGACCAGTAGCACCGGAAGCGCCCACGCCACGGCCCCCGCGCGCAACTGCAGCCATGCGAACGGCGCCGCCGCATGAGCCAGCGCCAGCGTCGCGCCAATACCCAGCAGGGCGATGGCGACTTCGAGCCAGAGGTATAGCCGCCAGGCCGAGGTACTGCGATCGGCGTGACGGCCAACCAGCCAGCCGCCAAGCGCCAGGCCTGCGAAGAACGCGCTGACACCGGTGGTCACCGCCTGTACCTCGACGCCGACCACCAGCGAAAGTTGCTTGATCCACAGCACCTGATAAACCAGGCCTGCAGCGCCGGACAGGATCAGCAGCAACGCGGGCCATCGCCACGCGGTCGACCGCGGCAGGACAGCAGGCTCGGATGCTTGGGCTGGCCGCCGTTTCGCACGCATCCCCTGCCCCAGCTTACGGTCGGCTGCCGTCACGTTTCTTGCCGCGCTTGTTGCCTGTGAAGTCTGCCAATCGAGGGCTCCGCTATTGTTGGTGTTGGTGTTGTGGTTTGTACTGTTCCGTCCGCACTGGCAAGGCAACCCCAAGGGTCAACCGAGGGGGCAGCCTGAAGCGGCATTTCACGGCTTCGCGGCGGGATAGATCTGGGCCCAGTCCTTCTGCATGCTGATGACGGTCCAGCCACGCGTCGTCGCTTCGTCAAGCGCCTTGTCGAGCTTGCCGATCTTCGACTGGCGATCGTAGGCGAACTCGCGCTGGGCGTCGTCGTGGTGGACCAGCATGGCCAGGCGCGCGCCGGTGCCGGCCATCGTGTATTGCAGCATCTGCAGGTCGCCGTCGGAGTTGCCCACCGCCAGGATCGGCTGGCGGCCAATCTGGCGATAGATGCCGACCGGCTTGCCCGGGCCATCGTCGATGAAGTCGAGTTTCGGACCACGCATCAGCACCGGCTTGCCGTCGCGGACGTCATAGGTGATGGTCTGGGTCGAGCCAACCACCTGTTCGGGCGGAATCCCGTACACGCGCTCGGTCCAGGGACGCATGAACTCGATCGTGCCGCCGGACACGATATAGGTCTTGAAGCCGTTGGCCCGCAGGTACGACAGCAGTTCCAACTGCGGCTGGTAGACGAGGTCCGTGTAGCGTCGGTTGAACTTGGGATGCCGCGCCGTATCGATCCATGCGCGAATCGTGCGGTCATACTCGTCGACGGTCATGCCGCTGTTCGCCGCCGTGATCAGGGGCAACAACCGCTTTTCCTCGCGCATAAGCCCGGCCATGTCATTGGCCATCAGCGCCTTGAACGCCGGATTGTTCTTCCATTCCGGATGTGAAGGCGCTGCCGCCTTGACCTGATCGAGCAGGAAGAAGAACTGGAAATACAGCGGCTGTTCGCTCCACAGCGTGCCGTCGTTGTCGAACACGGCGATCCGTTCAGCCGGGGGCACGTAGGTCGGCGAGCCCTGCTGCGTCACGTCGGCCACGAACTTGATGATCGTCTTGCGCGTGGCGCCATCGCGCCAGGACGGCAGCGCCGCCTCGGCATTGACGGCGGTCTGCGCCGAGTCCTGCGTGCCGCCAGCCTGCGGCGCGCTGGATGCGCATCCGCCCAGCGTGGTGGCGGTGGCGCCAATGACAAGGGCCGCGACCGCGGTATTGATCCAGCGTCGCAACCACGGTGCGCGGGCATGTTCCATCGGGTTCTCTCCGGTTCGGTGCGTCTCTTGTCTGTCTGCTTTGCGGCTTGCCGCTTCGATGCGCTATTTCTGCACGCTCTGCGGCCCGCCTGCGGCCATTGCCACGGATGGCTGCTTGCGAACTTCCGCCCAACGGGCGTCATCCATCACGAGCCGGAAGCCGAGGTGCGACATGCTGGTGTACGGGTCGGTACCGCGCCGCGCGCTCGGGCGGTAACTGAGGCAGAAGTCCTCGTTGCAGAGGAACGAGCCACCGCGCGTGACCCGCTTGGGCGCCGACACCGGCACGCCCGGTTCGGTCGGGTCCCATGAATCGGTCGGACCGGTCGGGTTCTGCAGCACTGCAGCCACCGTGGCTTCGCGGCGGAACTGGTCCGCGCGATACCAGTCGGCCACCCACTGCCAGGCGTTGCCGGTCATGTCATAGAGCCCGTAGCCATTGGCCGGAAACGTGCCGATGGCGCTGGTGCCAGCCGCGCCGCCCGCCTTGGCGCTGACCACCGGGAACGGCTGCACCTGCTGGCCCTGCCAGACATTGGCCATCTGCCGGCCATCCGGCGCGAACTTGTCGCCCCAGGCATAGGTGGCCTGCTCCAGGCCGCCACGGGCGGCAAACTCCCACTCGGCCTCGGTGGGCAGACGCTTGCCGGCCCACTTGGCATACGCCTGCGCGTCTTCATACGAGACCTGCACGACGGGATGGTTGTCCTTGCCTTCAATGGAGCTGCCCGGGCCGGTCGGGTGACGCCAGTCCGCGCCCGGTACGAAGCGCCACCAGCGCCAGTATTCGCGCAGCGGCACCGGGCTGTTGGTGCCGACGAAGACCATCCCGCCCGCGACCATCGCGCTGTCAGGCGGGCGTGGCGTGCCGGCCGGAAGCTGAACCCTCAGCGTCTCCCAGTCTGGCTTGCGCTCCGCCGTGGTCAGGTAGCCCGTGGCCTCGACGAACTTGCGGAATTCGGCATTGGTGACGTGGTGCTGATCCATCCAAAAGGCTTTGACCTGCACCTTGTGCGCCGGGCGCTCGTTGGCCTGGGACATCTTGTGGTCGCTACCCATCAGGAATTCGCCGCCCGGGATATGCACCATGCCGGCCGGGCCGTTGACGCCATCGCCCGCGCGAATCGACGCGGGGTCCGCGCCCTGCCCATTGTGCCGGCTATACCAGACCGTGGCGGCAGCGCCTGCCCCGGCCATCCCTACGACCAGCGCGCCCAGCCACATCCGCCGCCGCCACGATGACGGCGCCGCGCTTGCGGCCACCGCCCTTGCCTGCTGTTTACGTGCCATCAGTGTCCCTTGCCCGGTGCAGTCCGGAACACGGGCAGTATGCGCATCCTGGCTCGGCGAAGGAATGCAATATTTTATTGACTGATCTGAATGATTTTTTACGAGATTCTTAATGGCGCCCAGACCACTCATGGGTTAAGCGGTGGCAGCGGGCCACGCAGCTCGCGCCAGGCGGCCTTCCAGGCCTTCAATTGTGCGTGCCACCAGACCGGCAACCGCCTGCGCAGCCCGAACGCCGCCAGGGCAATCACTGCCAGTCCCACCAATCCGGCGAAGACCCTGCCGTCGAGCCAGGCCGGCCACCAGTCCTCCGCACCGAACGCGTCGCCGGTCGGCGCAAGGCCCAGGCCCGGCCCAGCTCGGCCCACCTCCACGGTAATGGCCGGGGCCACCGACTCGGAAGGCTTGCCACTGGCGGGGTCATACCATTTCACGGTCACCGCCGGCAGCGTGTGACTGCCGCTGGACTCGAACACATAGGTCACGCGCTCCACGCGCCGCCCGCCCGGGGTCTCGCCGGCACCGGCCGCGCCATCGGATAGCTGCGGATCCGCCTTGAACAGCTTCACCCCACCTGGCGCCTCGAACACGGGCGGCTGGATCATCATGGCCGGCGCATTGGGCGCGACGATCGTAATCGTCCGTACTACGGCATCCCCTGCGCGCAAGTGGGCATCCTTGCCCGTGACCGGGCGATCGAACTGTTGCGTGATCTGGAGCGGCCCGGCCGGAAGCGTGCCGACAATTGCCTGCACGCCGGATGCCGCGCCCGGCGCACCGCTGCCGCCCTGCCCGCCGGCATGAATCACCGTGGGCGGCAACGTGACGCTGCCGGAGAGCGGCTTGCCGTCACCACCCGCGTACGTAAACGTGATCTCCGGCTGCGGCAGCGTGAAATCGCCGGCGCTTTGCGGGGTCAGCACATAGGTCTTGGTGATCGCCGCATAGCTGACGCCGCCCACCGTCTCGGTCGAGTTGACGGCGCGATCGTCCGGCATCGTGATCACGGCGCCAGCCACCTGCAGTGGCGGGAACACCGGCGCCGACATGAAGAAGTTCGGTGCCAGGATCGTCACCGAGATCTGGACGGACTGTCCAACCACGGCGGGACGCTGGGCACCGTTGCCGCCAACGTCGACGCGAACGATCGGCGCCGGCTCGGCCGCATGGGCCAGTGCAGCCATGCAGAACGTGATCAGGGCAAGCAGCCGCGCGATCATGGCTTCCCCTGCTGGCGCTGCAGCGCAAACTTGCGCGCCAGCAATTCCGTCGGAGACGTCTGGATCGCGCGCATCCACATCTCCGCGTTCTGCTGCGCGAGGCCCTGCTGCATCTTGTCACCACCGGGAGGGGGCGGTGGCGCCGAGGCGTCGTACTGGATCTGATCCGGCTTGACGTCTGGCGCCTCCTCATCGTGCTTCTCGTTCTGCTTCTGGCGCTCGATCAACTCCTGCATCAGCGCCAGGTTGCGCTGCGCTGGCGCCCAGCCGGGCCGCTGCTGCAGTACCAGCCGGTACTGCGGGATGGCGTCCTGATACTTGCCCTGCTTCGCCAGCGCGTTACCCAGATTGAAATGCCCGTCCGGACTGCTGATGTGCTCGAACTCGCGCGCGGCCTCGGCAAATTTGCCTGCGCGGTACCACGACACGCCGCGCCACATCGGATCGTCGAATTGCGTCGCGGCCTCCGCGAACTTGCCCTGTTCGAATGCCCTCCGCCCCTGCTGGTCGTGCGTGAGCCAGAGATCGGCCATGCGCCATGCTCGCGGGGCGGCGGTGGATTGCGCCCGCAGATCGGCCTGCGGCGCAGCCAGCACCATGGCCGCGCCGATGCCGACGATCCAGCGGATCGTCCAGCCCTTGCGGAACCAGAGCAGCGCCAGCAGCGCGATCGGAATCGTCAGGGGCCAGCCCACGTCGTGCCAGCGCACCGTGTCGGGCGACGCGGCCTGTTCCACGTGCTGCCGCACATGGCGCTGCACCCACGCCACGTCGGCATCGCCATCGGGGGTCAGCGTCGCAACGTCGATGTCCGCTGCGCGCAGCGCGTGAAGCGTGGCTGAGTCCAGCCCCGGCGCGGTGCCATCACGACCGCGCAGCGGGCCACCATCCACCGTCCCGATGGCAAGCACCACCACCTGCGTCGGCGCAGAGCGGGCGTAGGCGTGAAGCGGCTCGACCGCAGCAGGCTCCACGCCATCGGTCAGCAACAGGATCGTTCCGGGAACGGTCTCCTTCTTCAGCGCTGCGTCGATGGTCCGCACGGCCAGCACGGTGTCCTTGCCGGGCACCGGCATGATACGGGTCTGCAGCGCATCGGCGAACGTCTGCAGCAGCGTTGGGTCATCGGTCAGCGGCAGTACCAGATGGGTCGAGCCTGCATACGCATAGATTGCCGTGCGCCCGCCGTCGCGCCGGGCCAGCAATGCCTTGATCTTGAGTTTGGCCCGCTCGAGCCGGGTCGGGGTCACGTCGATGGCGTCCATCGTCGGCGACAGGTCGACGGCAATGACCAGCGGTGCCTTGTCCGACGGAAACGGCGGCCGTTCGCGCTCCCAGGTCGGCCCCGCCAGCGCGATGGCGCCCAACGCCAGCAGCAAGGCCGACAGATGTACCGGGCGCAGCGCGCGCTTGCGGGTCTCTCCAACCACCAACGCATTGAGCAGGTGGGGCGCGATGACACCCCGCCAGCGTCGACGAATATCGCCACGGCGTCGCACAGCCCAAGGCAGCCAGATCGCCGCCAGCAGCACCAGCAGCCACCAGGGGCGCAGAAAATGAAACTCGGCCAGGGCCTCGACGTACGCGCTCATGCGGTCGATTCCAACGCAGCCGCCCGCGCCAGCCAGCGCGCGTAGAGCGCCATCGCCAACTGGTAGAACAGCATCAGCAACACGGCGGCGCCAAGCGGCCACATGAACAACTCGCGGCGCGGCTGCCATGTCAGTGTCTTCTCCCTGTGCGGCGTGACGCGGTCCAGCGTGGCGTAGATAGAGGCCAGGCTGGTTTGGTCAGCGCCAAAGAAGTACCGGCCTCCGGTGGTGCTGGCAATGTGCTTCAGCGCGTCCAGATCGACCTTCTGCTCGCCGGTCGTGGCCGGGTCCCCGATGCCGACGGTATGGACCACCACGCCGCGCGTCTTCGCGATGTCGGCCGCCTGAGCCGGCGGCATCCGGCTGGCGGTGTCATTGCCGTCGGTCAGCAGAATCATCACCTTCTCCTGCGCGTGACTCTGGTCGAACATCTTGATACCGAGGCCGATGGCGTCACCGAGCGACGTGCTAGCCCCGGCCATGCCGGGCACCATGTCGGTCAGCAGTTCACGCACCAGTGCGTGGTCGAGCGTGAAAGGGGCCAGCGGATACGGGGCATCGCCAAAAACGATCAGCCCGATGCGATCACCGGTCCTGCGCGCCACGAAATCGGCCACCACCTGCCGCACGGCATCGACGCGCGGCTCCAGGGCGCCCGACGGGGTCTTGAAGTCGCGCGTGTCCATCGACTGGGACAGGTCGAGCGCCAGCAGCAGATCGCGCACGGGCTGGGTCCGTTGCAGCGGCGGCTCCAGGTACTGCGGACGGGCCAGCGCGACGACTACCAGGCCCCATGCAATCGGCCCCAACAGCAACTGGACAAGATTGCGCCGCGGCACGTGCGCCCCGAGCGCAGGCTTCAGGCCAGCGGCACTGGCCACCTCCCCGAAAAACGGCAGGCGCACCGACGCGCTTTCCTCGCGATATGGCGGCAGCCACCACCAGAGCAGCAACGGCAGCGGCAGGAGCGCGAACAGCCAGGGATACTCAAACGTGATCATCGTGCGCATCGTGCCGATAGCCGGCGATCCAGATCCGGCATGCGCCAAGGGTTGCCCGAAGCTGCGCCTCGGGCCACTGGGCCAGGGTAGCCGCGCCGCGATACTCGGCATCGTCGATCAGCGCCGCGAGAGCCGGTACCGCATCGCCCGCGCTACCTGCATGGGTGTGCAGAAAATCGCGCCACGCCGGGCCAGACAAAGCCGCCACGGTATGCCGGGGCCACTGGGCCAGTGCCAGCCGCTTGAGCAGTTCGGCCAGCGACAAGAGCAGCTTGGCCCGTTCGGCGCTATCCGCCGCCTGCTGCAAGGCAGTCAATTCCCTGAGCGCCGCCCGGCGGAAACGATTGGCGTACCAGCGTCGCACGGCCGTCCAGGCCAGCCAGAGCACCCCGGCAAACAGCACGACGCCAACCACGAGCCAGCCTACCGTCTGCGGCATCCACGACGGCGGCGTTGGCGTGACGATATCGATCAGTTCGTTCACGGCCCCACCCGTGTCATGCGAATGCTCCCTCTCGTGCGGATCGCCCGGAATTCGGGCAGGTTACGCTGAGTCGGGGGCTGACCGAAGTAAGATTTTTCGAGCGCCGGGCTAAAGGAAATCGACGAAGGCCGGGTAGCCGGCCATCACGTGACCATCATGTGGCCATCAGGTGGCCATCACGCGGCCAGCACGTACATTGACGTCGTGTCCAGGCTCGCATGACCAAGCTGCTGCTGCACGACCTCGAGCGCAACGCCTCGCGCCACTGCGTGCGCACCCGCCGTGTGCCGCATCCAGTGCGCGCTGGCCTGGGCCAGTTGCGCCGCGTCATCCTCGGCCCCCGCCAAGGTGGCGGCCTGGGCGAAGTACCGCTTCCAGATCGCGCCGATCTGCGCGACCGACAGCGCGCCACCCTCGTCACCAGTCTTGACGCGGCCGATCAGCGGCGTGGCGGCCGGCAGGCTTTCGACTCCGCGCCCCAGCCCACGCGCTGCCAGATGCCCACGCAGGGCATCGATCACTGCCTCGGGAAGTGGAATCTGGCGCGGCTTGGGGCCCGGCACCGCAAGCGTCCAGTGTCCGTTCCACGTCAGATGCCCGACCGTAGCCGCCGCCTGCTCCGAGATACGCAGCCCCGAGGCATGTGCCAGGTGCAGCATAAAGGTCAACCGCGCGGCACGCGGGTCGTCGGCGGGCAGACTCGACACATGACGCAGCAGGAAGCGCCACTGCGGCTCAGTGAAGCTGCGGGCAACCTGGATGCGAGGGGTGTCCCCGTCAGTCGGGAGGGACAACACCTCGAACGGATTCGCGCGCGCATGGCCTTGCTCGATCAGCCATCCATACAGCGTGCTGAGGATCTTGCGTGCATGACGGATGCTGGCAGGGGAAAGCGGTCCTTCGAAAGGCCGCCAGTCATGGCGGTCGCGCGGCGTGCCGCGCCGGCCCACCCACTGGGCGGAAGGTTGCGGATCGGCGAGGAACGCGATGTAGGCGGCGCCATCCTCGGCCGTCACCGTCGCCAGGGACTTGCCTCGTGCGTGCAGGGTCCATAGCAGGAACCGCTCGGCCTGCGTCCGGTAGGCGCGCCAGGTGTGCCCGCCTTCCGGCTGATAGCCGCCCAGCCAGCCCTGAATCGCCCTGACTTCGGCGCGTGCGCCCGGCGCACGCAGCGACTCGAGCGGCCCCGGCGCCAATACGGCAGCCATCGCGCCAATATGGGCGCCCTGCTCCTGCAACCAGATCTCCACCTGCCGCGCGGTCCGCGCGCCGATGCCGGGTACGCGCCGGTACCAGCCCTGTCCGCCCGCGCCCACTGCAGCCTGCAATGCGCCCAGCGTCTGCCAGCCGGCGTCCGCCAGCCTTGCGGCGATGGCCGAAGCAAACCAGCCACTCACCGCATCGGCTGCAGTGGGGCGCGTCAGCAGCATCGGCTGGAGCGCGTCGAGCGCCCGCAGCAGCCTGCGCTGGCGGGTCTGCCTGGCTGTGACGGATTCCCCGGCCGGCGCATGAATCAGGGCCAGCCACGCCGACTCGGTCAGCATCCGCTCCTCGCCGCTGCCACCAGATCGGGGACGGGTAGCCAGACGCTTGATGCCCCGCGCCAGCGCTTCCTCGATCCAGAGAAGCTGGGAACGGACCAGGCGCAGATCGAGACCGTTGTCCAGATAGCGGTCAGCCAGACGCCCGAGGTCCAGCCCCTGCAGGTACCCACGGTAGAACGCGAAATCATTGGGGCCAAGCGCGCGGCCGGGGGTGACCGGCGGGCACTGACGCCGGCGGGCCGGCGGGGCGATACGGGGTACGGCTTGAGGCAAGGCGGTAAGGCGTAAACGACAAAGGGCGCGATGATACCGCGAGTCGCGGTGCCATCACGCACCCAGTACCTTGCCAGGCCGCCCCCTTTATCCAAAGGAACCTGCGAACACGCCGCGCCTCAGAACACCAGCGTCGCGCTCCCCATCACCGTCGCCGTGCTGTCCAGACGGTTCTTGCTGGCGACGGTCGGCACCCAGCGCAGGGAGAGGGACAGCGGCGCCTTGCCACCGAGCTTGGTGTCATAGGTCACGATCGGGCCCATGGCGAAGTCACGGCCACGGAATCCGCTCAGGCGATCCGCAATCGGCCCGCTGTCGTTGCCCAGCTGCTGCACGGTGCCCATCACGATGCCAGCGCCCCATTTGCCGAATTTCTTCACGCCCATCACGTCGAGCGTGAACAGCGGCGCATTCTGATAGTCAGTAGCGGTGTTCCGCGTATAGAACTGGAAAGCCCCTACCGCGTTGAATTCGAGCCCGTATTCCGGCATCAGATGCGTAAATGCAATCTGCGGTACGAAGGTCCAGTTGTTCAGGCTCGGGTTGGCCAACGCATTCTTGTCGTACTGGCCCGTGGGCGCCCACACGTTGAAGCTCAGCGCCATATGGCTGGTCTTCGAGAAGTGATAGCCCGCGATGATCGGGCTGAAGTACATGTCGTACAGATTGGAGGCCCGATCCGATGTCCCACGCGAGAAATTGCCTATACCGGCAGTGGTATGGACCGACATCCAGACGTAGGGCAGCGTAAAGCTCGATGCAAAGTTCCACGCCCCTCCGCCGGTATCCCAGACCTTCATCAGCGTGGCCAGCGTGAAGGCGACCTTCGCGTCGAGACCGATCGAGGTCTTGCCGGCGATCGGCACTTCCCGGCCGCCACTGACCGATCCGTCCATGTAAAGCTGTTGCAAATTTGCAATCCAGACCGGCTCGGACGGGATGACGGCCACATTGGGCGACACACTCGTGCCGGTCACCGGGCGACCCAGTGCGCCTTCCGTGGCGTGACCGGCCAGCGGAGCCAGTAGCCCTCCCGCGGCCAAAGCGGTCAGGACGGCTGATTGCGCGCGCTTCATTCTTGTTTCCCCTTGACGATGACAATGCACCCCTCCCGGCGCAGAAGCTGCATCGTCTCAGATTCCTCCCGGGTCCGAATTCAGCTTTCTAGTTTCACGAGTTGAATGTTTTCGCTGTTCCGACTCCTCCGGGGTTCCGGAGTCCAGACGGAATCCCGCTGATGCCCTTGCCCACGTCAACAGCACGGGTAAGCGTCGGTGGTAAGGTGTGTCCATGCGCGTCCCGCACATCGCAAATCGCAAATCGCATATGGACGCCCCGTGCCTTCCCAACTCTCCTGCATTCAGCCCGACCATCATGGCCAGCGCCCTGCTTCTCGAGAACATCCACGCCAGCGCCCAGCAACTGCTGAGCCGCCACCAGATCGACCTCGCCACCCAGGGCAAGGCCCTGGCCGGCGACGCGCTGCTTGCCGCCACGCGCGATTACGAACTGCTGGGCATCCGCTCGGCTACCACGCTGACAGCCGAAGCGTTCGCCAAGGCGCAGCGGCTGCTCACGGTCGGCTGCTTCTGCATCGGCACGTCCCAGGTGGACCTGGGCGCGGCTGCCCATGCCGGCATCCCGGTTTTCAATGCGCCGTTCTCGAACACACGTTCTGTGGCGGAGCTGGTCATCGGGCAGGCCATCATGCTGATGCGGCGCATCCCGGAAAAGAGCCGCGCCGCCCACAACGGCCAATGGCAGAAAACCGCCAAGGGTGCCTTCGAGATCCGGGGCAAGACCATGGCGGTGATCGGCTATGGGAACATCGGCGCGCAGGTTGGCATCCTGGCTGAGGCGATGGGCATGCGCGTGGTGTTCTACGACATCCGCCCCCGCCTGTCGATCGGAGGCGCCATGCCGGTGCACTCGCTCGAAGATGCCCTGTCGCAGGCCGACGTCGTGACGCTGCACGTTCCCGCCACGCCGCAAACGCGCAACCTGATGGATGCCAAGGCACTGGCTGCCATGCGGCCTGGCAGCATCCTGATCAATGCGTCGCGCGGCACCGTGGTGGATATCCCGGCGCTGGCGCAATTGCTGGACAACGGGCAACTGGCTGGCGCAGCCATCGACGTGTTTCCGGAAGAGCCGCGCAGTAACGCCGATCCGTTCGTCTCGCCGCTTCAGGGCAAGCCGAATGTCATCCTGACGCCCCATGTCGGCGGCAGCACCGAAGAGGCGCAGGAGAATATTGGCGTGGAAGTGGCAACCAAGCTGGTCAATTTTCTCGAAACCGGCGCAACCCTGGGCGCAGTGAACCTGCCCCAGATTCAGCCGGCGCCGCAACAGGCTCCGGCCCGCGTGCTCAACATCCACTACAACCGGCCGGGCACGCTGTCGCACTTCAACCAGGCGCTGGCCGAGATCGGCGCGAATATCGTTGCCCAGCAACTGCAGACCGAGGGCGATATCGGCTACGCGATTACCGACATCAGCCTGGTGCCACCTGCCGGCTGGGCGGAGGCGCTGATGAAGGATGACGCCTTCATTCGCACCCGGGTGATCGTGGCGCCCTGACCGGCGGCTCTACCGCCGCCCCGGTCATCGCGCCTTGCCCGATTTCCGGTGCTCACAGGGCCCGGCCCCGAAATGCGGGCCGGGCCCTTCTTCTGCCAGCGCATCCTGCGGATTGCGCAACGGACATTCCTTCAGGGACAGACACCCGCATCCGATACAGCCGTCGAGCTGATCGCGGAGTTGCGTCAGCGTGCGGATGCGCGCGTCCAGATCCGCGCGCCATACGGCTGAAAGCCGTCGCCAGTCCGCAACCGTCGGCGCCTTGTCATCCGGCAGGCGGCTGAACGCTTCGGCAATCACGGACAGCGGCAAGCCCATGCGCTGGGCCACCCGTATGACCGCAAGGCGCCGCAGTATCCCGCGCGGATACCGGCGCTGGTTGCCGGCACTTCGTGTGCTGCAGATCAATCCCTTCGATTCATAAAAATGCAGCGCGGACACCGCGACGCCGCTACGCGCGGCAACCTCGCCAACGGTGAGCGGATCACCGGATCGCAACGGGTGGTCTTCCTGATCTTCGAGGGCGCGTTTCATGGTGGTGGAAAGCTGGTCACGGACGATGCGCCATCGTAGCGTGAAAATTCGCCTACAAACAGCTTGACCTCAAGTGCACTTTAGGTTTGATACTGGCGCGACTTTCCACGGAGGACTTTGCCATGCTGCTTGAATCGCCCCGCGCTCCCTATCTCCAGTTCATGAATCCCCCCGATCTTTACGACCCCAAGCTCAACGGCTATTCGCATGTGGCCGTGGCGACGCGTCCGGCAAGGATCATTTTCGCGGCCGGGCAAGGCGGGGAAGACATGATCGGCGGCTTGCGTGCCGGCTTCCAGGAGCAGGTGAAACAGGCGCTTGCCAACCTGCGCGTCGCGCTGCAGGCCGGCGGCGCCGACATTCCTGATATCGCAAAGATCACCGTGCTCATCGTCGACCATTCGATGGACCGTCTGGCGATCTTCAGCCGCGCGTGGCAAGCCATGCTCGGTGACTGGCCAGCCCCCGCCTGCACGCTGATCCCGGTGCCGCGACTGGCGCTGGATGGCATGTTGTTCGAGATCGAGGCCATCGCTGTATTGCCCGAGTAAAAGGACTGCCACAAAGAAGACTGCCGGACGCAAGATTCGTACCGCGAGCGAACCGGGCGTGCGTCACCTACAGTAGGTGGAGATGCAACGGAGACGTACGTCATGGAAGCACTGACCACTGCACTGGCGCGGCTCAGCCTCCATGCCAGGCGGTGCGCGGAATCGTTGGCAGCCGTGGCCGCCGTGGCTACGGAACCTCAATGGCGTGCCGAGCTGGCCTATCGCGCCAACCTGCAGCATTGCGCAGCCGCGGAACTGGCGGCGCGTGCCGGCATCCCTGGCGAGGATGCCAATGACGCTCCGGCCGGTCTTCGGGAGATTCCGCCTTTCCTTGCCGGTAAACAGGGTCTGATCGATTTCGCAGCGCAGCAGGCGGCGCGCGCCGCCGCCGCATATGGCGACTTGCTACGCGAACCACTCGATGACGTCGAGTTGCGCCTGTTACTGGCGCACTACTACCGTGGCGCAACGGAACTGCAGCGCCTGCTCGAACAACGCGCGATGGATCTCGATCACTCGCATAGCGATGAGCGCGCGGCCCACGCAACGCCTCCGCTACATCGCTAACGCGCCGGGTGGCGGCAAGGCCGCTGGTTGCAGCGCCGCCTGGGTCTTCGCGGTCAGCTCCTGCTGCGGCAGATAGGGGCGGATGACCAGCGCCACGTAGTCCTGATCGTCCGGCGAGACCACCAGATACACCAGCCCCGAGATCACCAGCGCCACCTCACCAATCTGCTCGGCGATGCGCGCGGCCACGAAGTACTGCAGCAATGTCTGGTCGATGGTCGAGTCGATGGCCTGGGCCGCCGTGGAAATCGTCTGCAGGCATTGCTCGCCGGTCTGGCACACCACGATCACTTCGTCGATCGCATAGCCAGTCGGCGCCCCCCGCACCATCACCGAAATTCCCTCGCTGGTCTTGGCCCGATGCCAGCCCGGCTTGGCGTGGAAATCCGGCAGCACCATCTTTGCCCCGGAATCATGGGCAACGGCGTTGAATTGCTGGGCAAAATCGTGGGGACTGATGGCAAGCAACTGCCGTTCGACAGGCGTGGAGGACACGGCCACGGACGCGGCCACGCTCGCGCTGACCAGAATGGCGGCTAGATTCATCGCTACCTCCCTCGCACGCGCGCCAACAGGAGGCACGGCGCCGCCAGCCGGTCACGATGCACGCCGTGTCTGTGCAACAGGCGTTCCAGCCTCTGGCGGGCGGTTGGACGTCCCAGGCGGGACATTGTCCCGATACGTGGTCCCCTTCAGGACCACTATAGGCGGCAGAGACGTCCGGCGATATGCCTCGACTACTTTCTGGCGGTTTGCATCGCGGCGCTATCGGCACTCTGCGGCGTCACCAGCCGCAGCCCACTGGCAACCGCTGCCGCACCCGCGAATCCTGCGCCGAGTGCCAGCGCAAGCGTCGGGCCGTGGCTGTCGGCAATGCTGTAAGACAACGCCACCAGCGCAGCGCCCGTGGCCTGACCAAGCAGCCGTGCCGTGGCCACCACTCCGCTGGCGCCGCCGGCACGCTCGCGCGGCGCGCTGGCCATCAGCGCCTTGAGGTTGGGTGACTGGAAGAATCCAAAACCAGCGCCACAGATCGCCATGCGGATACCGATATTGAGGACGCTGGCGTCAGCCGGCATCAGCGCCAGCGACGCCATGCCCACGGCCATGATCGCCAGGCCAATACCGCCGAGCAGCCCCGGCGGATAGCGATCCGAAAGGCGGCCCGCGATCGGCGCCATCAGCGCCACCACGGCGGACCACGGCGTGAGCAGGAACCCGGTTTCCACCGGACTGCGACCCAGGACATGCTCGAAATAGAACGGCAACGACACAAAGGCCAGCCCTTGCGCCGCGAACGAGCAGATTGCCGTCAGCGTCGAGAGCGCGAACATCGGCCGCTTGAACAGGTCCACCGGCAACATCGGGGCCGGGTGGCCGCGCTCGCGGCGCAGCAGCAATACGAACGCAATGACGAACACGATGGCAGCAGTCACCACGTATTCGGCCGGCGCGCGCTGGACGCCCTCGCCCAATGCAAAGATCAGCGAGGCAAACGTGATGACGTTAAGAATGGCCGCCACGGGGTCGAAACCATGGTCGCTACGCTTGGTCTTCGGTAGCGACGGAATGGCGATCGCCAGCGCAAGCAGCCCGATCGGCAGGTTCACCGCGAACAGCCACGGCCATGATCCGAACGACAGGATGACCGATGCCACGGTCGGCCCAACCGCGAAGGACACCCCCACCACCAGCGCATTGAGCCCAACACCGCGGCCAAGGCGGTGAATCGGAAAGATGGCGCTGATCAGGGCAGTGTTCACGCTCATGATCGCGGAGGCGCCAATGCCCTGAAGCGCGCGCGCGGCGGCCAGCGATGGCAGCGACCACGCCATCGCGCAGATCACCGACGAGACGATAAACACCACCACGCCGGCGAGATAGATCCGCCGATGGCCAAGAATGCCGCCCAGCGCCGCGAACGGCAGCAGCGTCGCCACCATGGCCAACTGGTAAGCGTTGATGATCCACACGGAAGCTGCCGGCGTGCTGTTCAGGTCGGCCGCGATATTGGGCAGCGCTGTGTTGGCGATTGCCGTGTCGAGCGTGGCCAGCGAGACCGCGATCATGATGGCGGCCATGCCGCGCTTCTCACGCGCAGTCATCGGGGTGTCGAGGGGCGCGGCGGCGGAGGCTGGCTGGCTGGCGTTGTTCTGCACGGTGTCGAACGGGAGCGAGTGTCGGAAACGGCGATTTCGTTGCAACGTCAACTATCGCCAAGTCGCAACAATACGGGAAAACGCCAAGGTCTGCTGGACTCGCTTCAACGCCCGGTTGACTGATGTCTGGCAAGTATCGCGCGTTCAGTCGACTTCTACGCCGTTCGTTCCACGATGTTTTGCGAACTCCGCCGAAACCCAGTCGAGAAACACTCTCACTCGCTGCGACAACTGACGACTCCGGGGGTACAGCAGCGATACCGACATCGCTGGTGGGGGAGTTTCCGGCAACACGCTGACCAACGTGCCGCGGAGCAAATCCTCCTCGATGTGGTAGCGCGGCACCTGGATCAATCCGAGGCCGAGCCGACATGCCGCCACCAGGCTTTCCGCGCCGCTCACCGACACGGGCGCCGGCAACATGACCTCGCTGGGTACCCCACCGGTCATGAATTCGAGCGGCAGCAGACCACCGGTTAGCGTGGAGCGGAACCCGACCATGCTGTGGTCGCCAAGCGACTCGATCGACACTGGATTGCCATGTCGCGCAAAGTACGGGGGAGCGGCGAGCGTGAGTTGCGCCAGTCGGGCCACGCGTCTGGCCACCATCTCGCTGTCCTGCGGTTCACCAACCCGGAGCACGCAGTCGATGCCCTCCCGAACCAGATCGACCAGACGATCGCCCTCACTGATTTGCAGCGTGATGCCCGGGTGCCGTGCCAGGAATGCCGGCAAGGCCGGAAACAGGAAGCGGCGCGCGAGTTGCCCTTGCACGTCGACCCGCAGCACGCCCTTAGGTGAGGTGCCCGCGAATGCCGCCTCGGCCTCCTCGAAATCCGCCAGCAGCCGCAGACAGCGCTGGAAATAGGCTTCGCCGTCGAGCGTCGGGCTCACGTGGCGTGTGGTCCGCTGCAGTAATCGCACGCCAAGCCGCGATTCCAGTTGCTTGACCGCGTCGGTCACCGACGAGCGTGGCAAGTCCAGGTCCTTGGCCGCAGCGGTGAAACTGCGCCGCTCCACGATTCGTGCGAACACGCGCATGGCGTCGATACGGTCCATATTGTTCGGATTTTCGAATACTGATACCGGATTTTGCCTGTTTATCTAGCATGGCGTAAGGTCTATCGTTCCCTCACCGATTCAGTTCATCCGAGGAAATGCCATGACTACAGACCACTCGCAACCGTCGCAAGGGGATTCGCAAAAGGTCGCCATTGTTACCGGCGCATCACGTGGCATCGGCGCCGCCATTTCGGCGCGGCTGGCCCGCGACGGCTTCGCGGTCGTTATCAACTATGCGAACGGCGCGGACACTGCCGAGGATCTGCGTCGCAAGATCGAAGCAAGTGGTGGCCGGGCCATGACCTTCCAGGCAGATGTCAGCGATGCCAGCGCGGTCGCCCGCATGTTCGATGCAGCCGAGGCCAAGTTTGACCGCGTCGACGTCGTCGTCAACAACGCGGGCGTGATGGTGCTCGACACGATTGCAGCGTCTGACGACGCAGCATTCGAGCGCGTGATGAACATCAATCTGAAAGGGGCTTTCCACACCATGCGCGAGGCTGCCCGCCGCCTGCGCCATGGCGGCCGGATCATCAATCTCTCGACCAGCGTCATTGGCTTGCGCATGGAGCGCTACGGCATCTACGCGGCCTCGAAGGCGGCCGTGGAAGCGATGACCGCCGTATTGAGCAAGGAGATGCGCGGCCGCGCCATTACCGTCAATGTGGTGGCACCGGGGCCAACCGCTACCGACCTGTTCCTCAACGGCAAATCACCTGAAACGATCGAACGGCTCGCGCAGCTCAATCCGCTCGAACGACTGGGCACGCCTGAAGATATAGCGGCAGCGGTGGCATTCTTGGCCAGCCCCGATGGGGCCTGGATCAACGGCCAGGTGTTGCGCGCGAATGGGGGAATGGTCTAACGGCCGCGCAGGTGCGCAGGTGCGTGGTGCCCATTCAATAGTACGGGCCGTAGCGCATCTGCACGTCATCGACGTGGTTGGTCCGCAAGTTGAAGAGGCACGTATAGCGGAACGACATGCTCTCCTCGGTGCCATCGGGCTCGAACGTGCCCTCGCCGCTCACGCCCGCTTGCGAGGCGGATTGTTGATAGATCCGCTCGCGGTCCGGCATCATCATCACGCTGCCGGGCTGCGGATATCGATTCTTGACGGCGTTTGCGACCATCTTCTCGCAGGCGTTGCCGGCGGCTTCCATCTGCGCCCGGCTGACGCCGCCGTAGTTTCCGGCAGGAGGTGCCACGCTAGTGGGAGGCGTGCGTTGTGGCGGGGTGGGAGGAGGCATTGGTGTGCTGGTGCAGGCTGCGAGCAACGCGGCCAGGGCCAGGCACGGATAGGAAAGACGTGGCATCAGGTCGTATCCGGAGTCGGCGGAAAAAACCGTCGGAAGACGGGTGCTATGCCTTGGACTCTATGTCAGAAATGCTCTCGGAGCAACCTGGAAGGCGCTGGCGCGTCACGCAACCTTGCCGGCTTCCCGCGTCAGAGGGGCTGCCGGGGCCGCCGGAGCCGCCGTTGTCATGTGAGATGTCGCGGAAGAAAGCCGCGCGCGCGTGGACTCATCGGCCGCCGGCCCTGCCCTGAGCACATGGCGCCTGCCCATCTGCAGCGGCTCGCCGTTCTCGGTATCCACCAGCATCGGTTCCACCACCTTGCCGGTTTCACGATCGACGATCTGGACACTGGGCCCTTCCGGCGCGAAGTTGCGATTGCCCCAGGCCAGCAGCGCCAGCAATACCGGGCGGAAATCCCTCCCGCAATCGGTCAGCACGTACTCGTAGCGCGGCGGGCGCTCCGAATACTGGCGCTTTTCCAGCAGGCCTTCCTCGACCAGCCCGTTGAGCCGGCGCGTCAGCATGTTTGGCGCGATATCGAGGTTTCGCTGGAACTCGTCGAAGCGCTTCGTGCCATAGAACGCATCGCGCAGAATCAGAATGCTCCACCATTCACCCACACGCTCAAGGCTGCGGGCGATCGGGCATTGCATATTGCGGAAAGTCTTGCGTTGCATATCGTCCGGACCGTTTGGCGAAAACATGATGATGATACCTACGTTCGGCAACGTCGGACGATCTGGAGTGGTGGCGACCACCCCTCGCCCCCTTGAAAGCGGCAATGGTGGCGACAGAAGCAACGCGGCAAGCAAAAACGGCGCCGCAACATCCATTGCGGCGCCAGAATACCTGCGCGGAGTGGAGCGCCGCGCAGGCCCTCGCTTTCAGTGGGATCAGAAGATGTGGCGCAGACCCAGCGAAACGCCCAACTGACCGCTGGCATCAGGCGTCTTGTAGTAGACCTGCGAGGTCGACGGCAGATAGCCCACCGACTGACCATTCGGCAAGTACGAGATGTTGTCCCAGTTCAGCGACGCATTGCGTGCGTACATCACCGCGAAGAAGACATCCGTGCGCTTGGAAAGGTTGTAGTCGGCCAGCGCCAGGTACTGCTGAGGATTCTTCGGGTTGACGTGCTGCCCAGCGATCGTCGCGTCCTTGATGTCGTCGTAGTAGTACGCCGCGGTCAGGCGCAGCGCGGCCGTGGCATCCCAGGACACGCCGGCCCAGTACATGTTGTCGCGATGCGGCAACAGCGTCGGCGTGCCGGTCGACGGTGCCACCGAGTTGCCCCAGCGATAGCCGGCGACCATCTTCACCAGTCCGAGACGGTAGCTGCCCGCGACCATCGCGCGCATGTCGCGGCCGTAGTCGTTCGAACCCGACACGCCGGTTGCCTGGGCGGTATTCAGCGTCTTGACTTCGTCATAGGCCGCCGCGACACCGAACGGCCCAGACTGGTAGGACGCGCCGATACCGTACGCCGAACCGGCCGCGAACGTACCGGTGCGCTCGCCGAACGACCAGTGCGTCATCAGCGAAACCGGGCCAAACGTGCCCTGGTACTGGACCATGTTGTTTTCGCGGAAGTTCGCCCCGGCAATGCCGACCACGGGCTCGAACTCGGGCGCGTACGCTGCTGGCGTGAAGCTACCCATGATCAGGAACGCTGAGGTGTACTGGCGGCCGAACGTCAGCTTCCCCCACTGGTTTTGCAGGCCCAGGTAAGCCTGGCGGCCGAACAGCAGGCCGCCGTTACCCATCTGTCCATTGTCGGTATTGAACTGGTTCTCCAGCACGAACAAGCTCTGGAGCCCGCCACCAAGATCCTCGATACCGCGCAAGCCGAAACGCGACTGCGCGATGCCCGACGAGTTCATGAACACGTCCGACCCGCTACCCGGCGCCAGCACGCCGTTGTTGGTGTTCTGTACGTGATTGACGTACTGGATGCTCGTCGTCACAACGCCATAGAGCGTCACGGACGATTGTGCCTGCGCCCCTTGCGCAAGCAGGCCGCCGGCAATGGCGGCGAACAGCGTCTTCTTCATGTTTTGAAATCCCCGTCCTCTGGTGTGGTGGCCCATGACTCCGGTTCCTCCGACCCGGTGCCCTGAGGCGCAATCTTGCGATTACGTCATGTCATTTAATCTCTCGTATTAAATTGACAAGGACGAAGGCTAAGGCCATCCGAAGGTTCAGATAGCTAGGACTTTCCCCAACTGGACGGGTATTTGGACGGATTCGAAGCCTCGACAGATGTCGGACATCAGATTTTTCCGTATCCTTGCCGGGCTTTCATTCATCCACCGAGAAGCTCAGGGAACGGCAGGACATTTCTGATGAAGCTCAAGCAAGCGCGCACCATCATCGTCGACGAGCACAAGCCGCCTGCGCAAGGCAAGGCTGCCAGGCGTGGCAGCCCCGGCGTGGAAGCGACCGACGACAATGGCGACGACCTGACCGACACCGCAAGAAGGATCCTCGAAATCGCCGAACGGCTTTTTGCCGAACAGGGCGTGGAGCAGGTGGCACTACGGCAGATCGTGGTGGAAAGCGGCCAGAAGAACCGCTCCGCCCTGCACTACCACTTCGGGTCACGCGAAGCCCTGGTGAGCCATCTGCTCAACCGCCGCCTGCATGAGATCAACCGGATCCGGAACGGCTATCTCGACGCGCTGGAGCAACGCGGGACGCCCGTCGACATTCACGGCGTGGTGGATGCCACGATTCGCCCATTGGTCGACGTGGTGCTCCAGACGGACTGGGGCACCAACTACCTGCAGGTGCTGGCACAGACCACGTTCAGCCCGGGTCTGCTGAGCAAGGGCCTCGTGGATCGGACCGCGATGAGCGCGCTGTACCGCGTGCGGGAGCATATCTACCAGCTGTTTCCGAACGTGCCTCGCGACGTGATGAAACTACGCATGGTCTGGTTCATCGACACCGTGGTCTACGCGCTGGCCCATTGGGTGCGCGAGCGCGGGAAACGCTCGCGCTCGGAACCGCCGATGGAGGAACTGATTGATTTCTGCGCGGCGGCGATCCAGGGGCCGACGCCCCGCAGTTCCGCCCGAAAGCACTAGCCGGCCCGCAGGGCCAGCCAGCCTCGCCCTCCCGCCGACTTCAGCCCGTCGCCCTTTCGCTATCCTGCGCAGCGCGCGCCAGCACCGGCACCAGCGCCGCGCCGGTGTGGCTCGCCCGAATGCGGGACAATGCCTCGGGATCCGCCGCACCAACGATCGTGCCGCCATGCGCGCCACCTTCCGGCCCGAGGTCGATAATCCAGTCGGCCTCGGCGATCACGTCAAGGTCGTGCTCGATCACCACCACGCTGTGCCCGCCATCGGTCAGGCGATGCAGCACCTTGATCAGGCGCGCCACGTCGGCCATATGCAGGCCCACCGTCGGTTCGTCGAGCACATACAGCGTGTGCGGCGCTTTCTGGCCGCGGCGTGTGATGTCGTCACGGACCTTCGACAGTTCGGTGACCAGCTTGATGCGCTGCGCCTCACCGCCCGATAACGTGGGCGACGGCTGGCCCAGCGTGAGGTAGCCCAGGCCGACATCCTTCATCAGTTGCAGCGGATGCGCGATCTGCGTGATGGCCGAGAAGAACTCCACCGCCTCGTCGATCTCCATCGTCAGCACTTCGCCGATGTTCTTGCCGCGCCAGGTCACCGCCAGCGTTTCCGGGTTGAAGCGCTGCCCATGGCAGACATCGCATGGCACCTTCACGTCCGGCAGGAAACTCATGCCGATCGTCCGAACGCCCTGGCCCTCGCACGCCGGGCAGCGGCCCTCGCCGGTATTGAACGAGAACCGCGACGCGCTATAACCGCGCGCCTTGGCTTCGAGCGTTTCCGCGAACATCTTGCGGATGGCGTCCCACACGCCGATATAGGTCGCCGGACAGGAGCGCGGCGTCTTGCCGATCGGGGTCTGATCGACTTCGAGCACACGGTCGATCGACTCCCAGCCACTGATCGACTCGCAGCCATGCCACGCGTGCTCCACGCTGAGCGACTTGGTCGCCGTCGGCTTCCCAGCCTTTTCGGCCACAGCCCGAGCGCGGCGCGTGGCCGGCGAGGACATCACCGATCGCCCGACCGCGTCGAGCAGGTTCGTCATCAGCACATCGCGCGCCAGCGTCGACTTGCCGGATCCGGACACCCCGGTAATCGTCACCAACCGCGTCAGCGGAATCCGCGCGGTGACATCACGCAGGTTGTGCAGGTTGGCACCGTGGACGGTCAGCCATTGCGGCGGATCCGCGGGCTTGCCCGCGCGTGCGGGTGTGACCGGACGGCGCGCCTGCAGCGGATGGATCATCGGATGGGCCAGGAACTGCCCGGTGGTCGAATCCTTGGCCGCCGCCAGCGCTTCCACGCCACCCTGCGCCACAAGGCTGCCACCGCGCTTGCCTGCGCCCGGGCCGATGTCGATGATGTGATCGGCGCGACGGATCGTGTCCTCATCGTGCTCCACCACCACCAGCGTATTGCCCTTGTCGCCGAGCTTGCGCAAGGCATCGAGCAAAATCTGGTTGTCGCGCGGATGCAGGCCGATCGTCGGCTCATCGAGCACATAGCAAACACCCTGCAGATTGCTGCCGAGCTGCGCGGCCAGGCGGATACGCTGGGCCTCGCCGCCAGACAGGCTCGGCGCGGCACGGTCCAGGCTCAGGTAACCGAGCCCCACCTCTTCCAGGAACTGCAAGCGGCTGGCGATCTCCGTCACCACGTCGCGCGCGATCTCGGCATCGCGCCCCTTCAGGCGCAAACCGTCTACCCAGCGGCGGGTATCGGACACCGTCCATTGCGCTACATCGGTAATCGCATTGGCATCGAACGTTACCGCACGCGCCACGGGATTGAGACGCGTCCCGCTGCAATCGGGACACGCCGCGTCACCCACGCCCTCCGGCTCTTGCTCTTCCGACGGCAGGCTCTGCTCACGGCCACGGTCATCGCCACCGAGCACGGTATCGTCAAACGCGGCGCGCTGCTCGCGTGTCAGCGCCAGACCCGTGCCCACGCACGTGTTGCACCAGCCATGCTTGCTGTTGTACGAGAACATGCGGGGATCCAGCTCCGGATAGCTCGTGCCGCAGACCGGACATGCACGCTTGGTCGAGAACACCTTCGTTTCGCCCACGTGCCCGGTGTTCTTGCCTCCCTGCATCGCGTCGTGCAGTCCATCGAGCGGGGCCAGCAAATGCATGACCCCCTTGCCGAGTTCGAGTGTCTGCTCCAGCAGCGCGCGCAGTTCCGCCTCATTGTCCGGCGACACGACGATATCGCCCACCGGCAATTCAATCGTGTGTTCGCGGAAACGGTCCAGGCGTGGCCACGGATCGACCGGCAGGAACTCGCCGTCAACGCGCAGATGCGTGTTGCCACGCGCCTTGGCCCACTTGGCCAGATCGGTATAGACACCCTTGCGGTTGACTACCAGCGGCGCCAGCAAACCCACGTGCTGGCCGCGATGATCGCGCATCAGCTGGGCGACGATCGATGCCGGACTCTGTGAAGTCACGGGCGCGCCGTCGTGCACGCAATGCTGGATGCCGAGCTTGACGTAGAGCAGCCGCAGAAAGTGCCAGACCTCCGACGTGGTGGCCACGGTGCTCTTGCGCCCGCCACGCGACAGGCGCTGCTCGATCGCCACCGTGGGTGGAATGCCGTAGACCGCATCCACTTCGGGCCGCCCGGCCGGCTGCACGATCGAACGCGCATAGGCGTTGAGGGACTCCAGATAGCGGCGTTGTCCTTCGTGGAACAGGATGTCGAACGCGAGCGTCGACTTGCCCGAACCCGATACCCCGGTGATGACATTGAATTTGCCGTGTGGGATATCGACGTTGAGCGACTTGAGGTTGTGCTCGTGGGCATTCACGATACGCACGACGTTTTCGCCCTCGATGGCGCGGCGCGCCCGCGCGGCCTGCACTGCCGCCTGCAGCGGCAGGCCATGTTCCGCAGTCTCGGCGCGCTCCGCCGCCAGCGTGCCGGCCTCGCCCAATGCCCCGTCATAGTGGATCAGCGCGCGGCCGGTATGCGATTCGGCACACGTCCGGACGTCATCCGGAGTCCCCACGCAGACCACCTCGCCGCCGGCGTCGCCACCTTCCGGACCCAGATCGACGATCCAGTCCGAAGCACGGATCACGTCCAGGTTGTGCTCGATGACGATCAGCGAATGGCCGCCATCGAGCAGCTTGCCGAAAGCCCGCATCAGCTTGGCGATATCGTCGAAGTGCAGCCCGGTGGTTGGCTCGTCGAACATGAACAGGCGCTTCGGCAGCAGCACCGCCTTGCGGTTCTTGACCGGCTGGGCCTGCGCCGCCTCCGCCAGAAAGCCGGCCAGCTTGAGACGCTGCGCCTCGCCGCCAGACAGTGTCGGCACGGGCTGCCCCAGCTTGACGTACTCCAGGCCAACGTCCGCAATCGGCGCCAGCACGCGCAACACGGCAGGATCGCTCTCGAACAGGGCCGTCGCCTCGCTGACCGTCAGTTCCAGCACGTCGGCCACGCTCAGGGCGCGTGGCGCCTGGCCGCGCGCGGCACGCTCGATCTTGACTTCCAGCACCTCCGGGCGATAGCGCGTGCCATCGCAATCGGGGCAACGCAGGTAAACATCCGAGAGAAACTGCATCTCGACGTGCTCGAACCCCGAACCACCACAGGTCGGGCAACGGCCATCGCCAGAGTTGAAACTGAAGGTGCCAGCCGTATAGCCGCGCTGCAGTGCCAGCGGCGCCTTGGCAAACAACTTCCGGATCTCGTCGAACGCGCCAACGTAACTGGCCGGGTTCGAGCGAGCAGTCTTGCCGATCGGAGACTGGTCGACGAAGACCACGTCATC
This sequence comes from Cupriavidus sp. HMR-1, assembly GCF_000319775.1. NCBI lineage: Bacteria > Pseudomonadati > Pseudomonadota > Betaproteobacteria > Burkholderiales > Burkholderiaceae > Cupriavidus > Cupriavidus sp. HMR-1. Next base: position 26,908 of record NZ_ANKP01000226.1, on the reverse strand, counting down.
GACCTGGTCCGCCCCAACCAGTTCGCGAAACACGCCCGGCGACTCGGTAGCCTTGCCGAAATGGCGTGCCATGGCCGGATACAGGACGTCCTGCAGCAGCGTGGATTTGCCCGAGCCCGACACACCGGTCACGCAGACTAGGCGATTGAGCGGGATCTCGACCGTGACGTCCTTGAGGTTATGCTCGCGCACCCCTTCCAGCCGCAGACGCGGCGTGGCGGCGTCGATCGGGCGCAATTGCCAGTCCGACGTGTCCGTCACGCGGCGGCGTCCACCGAGGTAGTCCCCGGTGAGGGTCCGCTCCTTGCGGATGGCCTCTGGCGTTCCGTCGAAGATGATCATGCCGCCACGTTCGCCCGGCCCCGGCCCCATGTCGATCAGGCGATCCGCGGCCAGCATCACGGACGGGTCATGCTCCACCACCACCAGCGTATTGCCGGCGTCCCGCAGGCGATGCATGGCTTCCACGATGCGGTTCAGATCACGTGGATGCAAGCCGATACTGGGCTCGTCGAGCACAAACAGCGTATTGACGAGCGAGGTGCCAAGCGCCGTGGTCAGGTTGATCCGCTGCACTTCCCCGCCCGAAAGCGTGCGGCTCTGGCGGTCCAGCGTCAGATAACCCAGACCCACATCGCACAGGTATTTGAGCCGTGTGCGGACCTCCGCCAGCAGCAGCTTGAGCGCATCGTCGAGCAGCGCCGACGGCAGCGTCAGGTCGTCAAAGAAACGCCGGATGCGCGCGATCGGCATCAGCATCAGGTCGTGCACGGTCAGGCCGGGTAGCGCTTCCAGTTGGGAGCGGCTCCAGTCCACGCCGCGCGGCAGGAAACGCTCGGCCGGCGGCAGCACGGCGTTAGCGTTCCCGGTGCTCCCCAGGCGCCACTGCAGCGCCTCGGTTTTCAGGCGGGCACCGCCACAGGTCTCGCACGGCGTGTAGCTGCGGTACTTCGACAGCAGCACGCGGATATGCATCTTGTAGGCCTTCGACTCGAGGTAGTTGAAGAACCGCATCACGCCGTACCACTGCTTGTTCCACTGCCCGTTCCAGTCGGGGGACCCGTGGATCACCCAGTGCTGTTCGGCTTCGCTGAGCTGGTTCCACGGCAGATCTCGCGGGATGCCGGCCTTGGCCGCGTAGCGCATCAGATCGTCCTGGCACTCCTTCCACGCGGGGGTCTGCATCGGCTTGATCGCCCCATCGCGCAGCGACTTGCGGACGTCAGGAATCACCAGCCCCAGATCGACACCGATCACGCGCCCAAATCCACGGCAGGCATCGCACGCGCCATAGGCGGAATTGAACGAGAACAGCGCTGGCTGGGGGTCCGCATAGCGGATATCGCTTTCCGGACAATGCAGCCCGGTCGAGAACTTCCAGACCGGCCCTTCACCCTCGTCCGTCACCACATGCACGCTGACGCGGCCGCTGCCACGCTTGAGCGAGGCCTCGATGGCCTCTAGCGCCCGCGCCTTCTCCACGTTGCCAATGCGGAAACGGTCCGCCACCACGTCGAGCACCTTGCGATTTCCGGTCGCCGACTCGACCACGCGCTGGCCGTGCACCCGGGTGTATCCGCTGACCGAGAGCCATTGGGCGACTTCTTCCTCGGTGGCCGATTCCGGCAGCTCGACCGGGAACGTCAGCACCAGCCGGGCATCGGCAAACGGCTGCCCCGTGCTCGTCCGGGCCACCAGTTCCGCATAAATCGTCTCTGGCGAGTCATGCCGGACCGGCAACGCGGTCTGCCGGTCGAACAGTTCCGCCGCGCGCGCGAACAGCAGCTTCAGGTGATCGTTGAGCTCGGTCATCGTGCCGACCGTGGACCGCGAGCTTCGCACCGGATTCGTCTGGTCGATCGCGATGGCCGGCGGGACACCATCCACCTTGTCGACCTGGGGCCGATCCATGCGATCCAGGAACTGGCGCGCATAGGCACTGAACGTCTCGACGTAGCGACGCTGGCCTTCGGCGTAGAGCGTGTCGAACACCAAGCTCGACTTTCCCGAACCGGACGGCCCAGTCACCACGGTCATCTGACCCGTGTGCAAGTCGAGATCAACGTCCTTGAGATTGTGCTGACGGGCGCCGCGAATGCGAATGGTGCCGGAATCTGACAATTTATCCTCTCTAATCAGATAGTTGGAGGCGATAACTGAAGGGATACCTTACCTTCGTTGTGCCTCACTGACCGCGTGGTCGGCATAACTATACTGTATAAACGTACAGTCATCCTGACAGGATACAGACAAGATTGTCGAGAACCTCGGCGGGTCGCAGGCAGACCTCCGGCCCTACCTCAGCCTCGCTTCGGCAGCTTCCAGCCCGGCCGGATGAAGTGGCAGGTATAGCCGTTCGGGTACCGCTCCAGGTAGTCCTGATGTTCCGGCTCGGCATCCCAGAACGGTCCGGCCGGTGCGATTTCGGTCACGACCTTGCCAGGCCATAGTCCGGACGCATTCACGTCGGCCACGGTATCTTCCGCTGTCTGCTTCTGTTCGTCATTCAGGTAATAGATCGCCGAGCGATAGCTCGTCCCCACATCGTTGCCCTGGCGATTCTTCGTGGTGGGGTCGTGGATCTGGAAGAAGAACTCCAGGATCTGGCGATAGCTGATCTGGCTCGGATCGAAGGCGATCTCGATGCCTTCGGCGTGTGTGCCGTGATTGCGATAGGTTGCATTCGGCACGTCGCCGCCGGTGTAGCCCACCCGGGTTGACAGCACGCCGGGGTACCGCCGCAGCAGATCCTGCATCCCCCAGAAGCAGCCGCCGGCGAGGATTGCGGTTTCGATTTGCGTCGTCATACTCTGGTCCTTTGCATCGCGTGGCGTAGAGGCCAGTAATATACGCACACCGCGTCGATTCCGCTCATGGTCACAAAGTCCCCACAGCGCGCGCAGGCTATCGTCACGAGCCTGCGGCGTGACATCGCATCCTGCACCCGATGCGCCGCGGATCTGCCTGCCGGCCCTCGGCCCGTCGTGCAGTTCAGCGCCACGTCTCGCATCCTGATCATCGGTCAGGCACCGGGCTCGCGGGTACATGCCAGCGGCATTCCGTTCGATGACCCCAGCGGCGACCGCCTGCGCGAATGGACGGGTCTGAGCCACGACGCGTTCTATGATGCATCGCGCGTGGCGATCATGCCGATGGGCTTCTGCTACCCCGGCAAGGGTCCGAGCGGGGACCTCCCGCCACGCCGCGAGTGCGCACCGCTCTGGCACGACGCCATCCTGCAGCTCCTGCCGGAAGATCGTCTGACCCTGCTCGTTGGCAGCTACGCCCAGGCTTATTACCTGCAAGGCGAAGTCGGCGCCACGATGACGGAGATCGTGCGCGACTTCCGCCGCTTCGGCCCCAATCTGTTTCCGCTGCCTCACCCTTCGTGGCGCGTTGTCGGCTGGATGCGCAAGCAGCCCTGGTTCGAAGCCGAATTGCTGCCAGCGCTGCAGGCGGCCGTGCGCGCCAGGCTATGAATTAGCGGGATTCGACCTAGCCGAGCGGCAGCGCCGTGCTATACAGCACCTGCTTCAGCGCGAAGCTCGAACGAATGCTCGCCACACCGGGGATGCGGGTGATCTGGTCGATGATCAACCGCTCAAGCGCTTCCACGTCGGGCACCACTACACGCAGCAGGTAGTCAGCGTCTCCGGACATCAGGTAGCACTCCATCACCTGTGGCAACGCGGCGATTCGCCGCTCGAACGTATCGAGCGTTTCCCGTCGCTGCTTGTCGAGCGACACGGAGATGAACACCACTACTTTCAGGCCCAGCCGACGCGCGTCCAGCAGCGTGACGCGCCGCGAGATCACGCCGATCTTCTCCAGACGCTTCACACGCGCCAGGCATGGAGACGGCGAGAGACTGACCCGGCTGGCCAGCTCCACATTGGTCAGGCTGCCATCACGCTGCAGTTCGCCGAGAATCCGGATGTCAGTGGCATCGAGTTCGATGTCCAGCATGTCATGCTTCCATGGTTTTACATTGCAGCATTCTATGCCGTATTGAACGACTGCAGCAGTGCGATCCGGTTACTGATGCCGGGCGATGAATCGTAGACTTTTCGCAAACGATCTCTCTCGCTTCGCATGTCCGCTACCGCCCCGTCCAGCGCCACTTCCCGGGCCCCGGCCACCGCCGGATTCCGCTCTTTTCTGCCATTGATTGGTGCCGTCGTCATCTGGGGCGGTAATTGGCCAGTCATGAAGATGGGACTGGCCCACATCAGCCCGCTCTGGTTCGCTGCCTGCCGATTCGGCTCGGCCGCGCTGATCAGCTTCCTCGTGCTCGGCGCCCTGCGCAGGCTCCGCCTGCCCTCGCGGCAGGAATGGCCGTTGGTGATCGGCGTCGGCCTGCTGCAGATGGGCGCATTCACGGCGCTGGCGTTGTGGGCGCTGCAGTACGTGCCGCCGGGCCGCGCATCGGTAATTGCGTATGCGACCGCCATCTGGGTGATCCCGCTGTCCTCGCTGGTGCTCGGCGAGCGGCCATCGCGCCTGCAATGGCTGGCGACCGCATTCAGTTACGCCGGCATCGCCGTGATCGTCGCTCCGGCGCTCGGCGGCTGGGAACTGCACACGGTGATGGGCCTGACGATGCTGCTCGGGGCATCACTGGCGTGGTCGGTCAGCATCATTCAGTTGCGCGCAAATCGTGCAATCCGGCTCGGCGCGGACATGATCCCCTGGGAATGCGCCGTGGCAACCGTCCCGCTGATTGCCCTTGCCTGGTTGCGAGATGGCGCGCCCGACCTGGGCGCGATGGTCGACATCTGGCCCGTGATCGCCTATACGGGGCCGCTCGCCACCGCGCTGACCTTTATCGTCGTGCTGAACGTGACGCAGTCATTGCCGCCGGCCGCCACCTCGATTGCCATGCTTGGCGTTCCGGTGATCGGGCTGGTGCTGTCGACCGTGGCATGGCACGAACAGATCTCGCTCGATCTGTCGATCGGCCTCGCGCTGATCGGAATGGGCGTGGTGACTACCGCGCTCGCGCCCCGGCTCGGCAGGCTGGCTGCCCGCTAGAGCCCAGTCAGGATCAGGGTTCGACTGACGGCTCGCGCTTCAGCGTGCGCAGCACGAAGGTCGAGTGGCTGTGCCGCAGGCCGGGAAGCTTGTAGAGCTTGTGGCGCAGGAATTCCTCATAGCCTTCCGTGCCTGCCACCGCCACCTTGATCAGGTAGTCGTACTCGCCCGTCAGCAGATGGGCCTCCAGCACTTCGGGCAACTGCGCCAGCGCCTCGCCGAATCGATTGAACATCTCGTCGTCGTGGCGATCGAGTGTGACTTCGATCAGCACCGTATCGGGCAAGCCCAGCGCCTTCTGGTTCAGCAGCGCGGCATAGCCACTGATCACGCCAGCGTCTTCCAGGGCCTTGACCCGGTTCCAGCAAGGCGTGGCGGACAGGCCGACACGTTCGGCCAGCTTCGCATTGGAGATGCGGCCGTCGCGACGCAATTCGCGCAGGATGCGACGATCGATCTCATCGAGTTTGAGCGGGTTGTTCACGGAAAATCGTACGCAGAAGATGAAATAACCTCCAATCTACATGATTGGAGATATTCATTCTGAAAATTGGCAGCCTGTGCAGAAAAATCAGAAGCCAATTTTGCGGACGCGCTGGTAAATTTACCGAACCGCTTACGCATCACTTACGCCTTGCTTCCGGACCCTGCCATGCCCCTGCCCACCCTCCAGCTCGCCCTCCGCCTCGATCGCGCCGACGTCTTCGGCAGCCTGGAATGGGTGCTTGCCAGCGCCCGTCGCACGGGGCTCTCACTGCGTCAGCTTCAGGTCGACAGCGAACGCGGCCACATGGCCAACCTGTGCTGCGAAGCGCCGGCGGCTGATCTGCTGCATCTGTTCGTGCGCCGAGTCGGCTATGGCGTTGAAGTCGAGGTTGTCGACGCCGAGTTCTCCGACGACGTCGACATGCTTCTGGCGGAAGATGGCGTTGAGGTCGAAGCCGAGGCCGCCCACGCCTGAGCCGCCAGGCCGGCGTCCCCGGCAGCTCCTGCGCCGCGACGTCTGGACCGCGTACTTCGAGTGGACCGTCAATGCCTTCGGGCTGTTGGCCGCCGGTGACTTGGAAGCGTGTATCCGCAAGCGCGCGCAGCGCGGCAACAGCGCACGCTCGCGGTGCAGCATGCGACCCCAACTGCGCGGGACAACTTTCGATATAAGGCAAGAAGGTCCGTTGCGTCGCTGTGTCGCATGGCGCACGGATACCCCTCTCCGTATCCTTGCGGTCGAGCCAAAAATTAAGCATCCCTGGCCCACGTTGAATCCTCGGCATGGGCCTATCGACCGCAAGCAATGCAACGACAAAAAAAATGGCGCCGCGCAGCGGCGCTTCCTGCCGCCGCACTGTCAGGTGTGGCCTTTGCCCAAGCCGTTCCGGCAAGCGTTCCTGCCGAGATTCCCACCCTTCCTCCTGTTACCGCCACGGCCGCCGCGGCGGGTTCGTTGACCGCTCCGGGCATCGCGCAGCAGCGCCAGTCATTGTTCCAGTCGGCCGGATCCGTGGGCTTTGTCGATGCCAACGCCTATAGCAACACGTACGCCAGCGATCTACGCGATGTGCTAAAGGATGCACCCGGCGTTTACGTGCAGGAACGGTACGGACAGGAGCTGCGGCTGTCGATCCGCGGCTCGGGGATTGCGCGCGGCTACCATACGCGCGGGCTGGAAATCCTGCAGGACGGCGTGCCGACCAACTTTGCCGATGGCAGCGGCGATTTCTATCAGATTGATCCGCTCGGCCTTTCGGCCGCCGAAGTCTATAAGGGCGGCAACGGGCTGGCGTATGGCAGCACCACCCTGGGCGGCGCCATCAACTTCACCACACCCACCGCGCTGACCGTCGACGCGCCGAACATGGTCCGACTGGATGGGGGCAGTTTCGGCACCGTGCGCGGCAGTGGCCAGGTGTCACGGCAGATCGGCAACTGGGACTTTCTGGTCAACGCCACGGTCAGCCATTCCGACGGCTATCGCAATCACGAACGCGGCCAGTACGAGCAGCTCAACGCCAATCTCGGCTACCGGTTCAGCCCGGCGGTGGAGACGCGCTTCTACTTTGGCGCCTATGTCGTCGATCAATTGCTGCCCGGCACACTCTCTCTGAACGATGCGCTGAACAATCCGCGCATGGCATCGCCGAGCGCGCTGGCGGGCGACCAGGCGCGCAACACGCGCACCGAGCGCCTGGCCAATGTCACCACCATCAAGCTCGACAGCGGCCAGATCGATTTCACTACCTGGGCGATCCACAAGAGCCTGTATCACCCGATCTTCCAGGTGATCGACCAGGACTACTGGACCTATGGCTTCGCGCCCCGCTACACGGGCGAATTCGCGCTTGGCGGCATGCGTAACCAGTTGATCGCCGGGATGCGATTCTTCGGCGGCAACAACGACGCGCGCCAGTACGTCAACGTCAATGGCAATCGTGGCGCGCAGACGCTGAATTCGGCGCAGGATGCCTACAACTACGAGCTCTATCTCGAAGACCGCCTCTATGTGCTGCCCACCGTGGCGCTGATGGCTGGCGCCAAGGCGTACCGCAACCGCCGCGAGTACAAGGACTACGGTGGCTTGCCCACCAACCCAACGCCGAAGTCGGACGCCACGACCTACAGCGGCGTGAATCCGAAGTTTGGCGTGCTGTGGGAACCGAAGAAGAACGTCCAGGCGTTCATCGATATCACCCGTAGCGCCGATGTGCCCGATTTCACGGACCTGAACCAGACGATCGGCATGACACAGCAGTTCGTGCCACTGGCCGCCCAGCATGGCTGGACGCTGGAACTCGGCACGCGCGGCCAGCAGGACCGTTTCGGATGGGACCTGACGCTGTACCGTTCTCTGGTGCGCGACCAACTGCTTCAGTACACGGTCAGCCCCGATATCCCCGCGTCAACGTTCAACGCGAACAAGACGACCCTGCAAGGCGTGGAGCTTGGCGCGAATGTAGACGTGCTACGCAACGTGTTCGGCAGCGGCGACAAGGTCAATGTGTCCCAGCTCTGGAACTACAGTGACTTCCGCTTCGACAACGATCCTGTCTATGGCAACAACCGGATCGCCGGGGTGCCGCAGCACGTGCTGCGCACGACGCTGTCCTATAGCCGAAACTCGCGCCTGCGCGTGGCGGGCACGATCGACTGGGTGCCGACCGGTGCATGGGTGGATTACGCCAACACGCTCAAGGTACCAAGCTACGTGCTATTCGGTATTGAGGCGAGCTACGAGTTCGAGCGTGGCGTGACGCTGTTCCTCGATGCCCGCAACCTGACGGACAAACGCTATATCAGCGATTTCAGCACCGTCACGGATGCGCGGACGGCCAATACCTCGGTGTTCTATCCGGGCAGCGGCCGTGCGTTCTACGCGGGGATCAAGTACAAGTTCTGAGTGCGGGCATTGTGCCTATTGCGCTCGGATGCACTGCACTCGGATGAGGGCTTCGCCACGCCCTTGCCGGGCGTGGCGCGGGAAATCAGTTCACGCGCTGGACGGCGGGCGGCATCCACTTGCCATCGAGCACCACCTGGTCCGGCCAGTAGGCTCGCAGCATCAGGTTGAAGGCGTCGGGCGGCGCCGGCAGCCAGTTGGATACCTTGCGCTCGTCGGGCCGTTCGTACTGAATATAGATGTCCAGAGAGCCATCGCGGTTGTAGCGGAGGCGATCACGGCTGCCAATCGCGTAGCGCTGCATCGAATTGCTGACGAATGCCTGCTTGTCGTTGTACATCGTCAGCGACCAGAACGCCTTCACCGGCGGCAACTGTGACTTGTCGAAGTGCAGGACGTAGCGGCTGCCACCATCGAACGGGCGGCCCATCGCATCGGCGCGCGCGGTCGGGTAGATCGCATCCTCGGGCAGATTCGCGCCCAGACCGAACATCGCCACCACAGCGCGGCGGCCATAATCCGTGCCATACACCCCGATATCACGCTGGACGCGCCAGCCCATATTGCCGGCAGCGCTCTTGCGCCCATTGGCCTTGATCATCGTCAGCGCGGCGGACGCACCCTCCTGCACGGCGCGCGCCGTCGAAGGCTCGAGCACGGTGGTCTTGAACGGCTGACCGGCCTTGATGCCCATGCGTTGCATCTTCTCCACCATCGCGGCGTCATCGGCTGCGGGCGGGTTGGCAGGCAGCAGCGCGGCCAGACGGGTAAAGAATGCCTGGGCGTCCATCGCCGCCACCTGCTCGGCCGGCGGCGTCTCCGTATCGATCATCGCTGCGCGCGGCACGGGCTGCACTGCGGTACGGCTGCCCTTGCGCCACGCCGACAGCGGCACCAGGCGGAACTGATCCTGCAGCCGGTGCACGTTCGCATAGTCCTGCTTGCCATTGGTCTGAATCCGACCAATCAGCCAGGCCATATCGGTGGGCGATTTGATCTCCTTCACACCCTTGGGCAACTGCCCCTGCCAGTTCGGGCCGACGATCGCGAAGACACCACGCTTCGTGCCAGTCGTACGCTTGCCCGGCGACGCGAAGACATTGGTCCAGGCGTCGAGCATCGGCATCAGGTAATAGCGGCCGCCGGTATCGGGCACGGACAGCACCATCGGCTCCTTCGACAGGTCCAGCCACGCCGACGAATACAAGGTGTCGGCATTCGGGCTGACAACATCGGTAAAGGCCGCATCCGGGAAGGCGCGCTTGTGACCGAATGTATTGACCGGCACCTTGGCCGTCGCCACCTCACGCGTAACGTCCATTAGAACGAGCGGATAGGCGTAGGTGAACACCTCGGCCGAGAGGGTTTTCATCGCTTGATCGGATGGCGGCTGTTCGACGGCCGAATCAGCTGCCGGACGCTCCGACGTGGACGAGCAAGCGGAAAGGAAAACGGCAAGCGCAACTGCGCCCGCCAATCTGCGGATGGATGAATTCATGACCCCGTTTCCCATGGGAATGGCGGCCTTCCGGGCATCAGCAGGGGCGCGAGTTGCTCCGGAGGCGCATCTGATAGGGACGAATAATGTGCTTCCGGGTTGGCGGCTGTCAATGGCCCCGGCGAGTGGTTGCGCGGGGAAACGTACATTGGGGTTGGCTTCGGCAGGGACTGTGCAAGGCCGCAGGATGCTGTGGGTACTTGCCGGTTCGTGCCCTGTGGACCGAATGCACCCACAGATATTCAGGCGAAAGCGATGTCTACATGAGGCGCACAAACCCAAGTGCCGATCCAAGCGTTCTCAAATTGAACGACGCGGCCTTTAGGGCACATGTTCTCAGGCGAGCGAAATGCCATTTGGCATCGAAGGGCTGGCGACTAATCTCAGGGCTTATAAGCCCTGACAGAACGACTTGAGGGCAACTGCGCTATCCAGCGTCGCCGCGCTCTCGCAGTTGTTCGAATCAGGATGCCCGCCAGCCAAACATCGTTTCACCGCCTCTGCTTTGCGCCATGGATTGCCGCAGCGGCCACCGCATACGAGTCGGTCATCGTCTTCAGTTGCGTCAACCGAGCACAATCGAGTCGGACATACCTTCGCGCGCAACCCAAAATGAAAAAGGGCTTCCATTTCTGGAAGCCCTTTTAATAGGTGGCGCGGCTGGCAGGATTCGAACCCACGACCCCTTGGTTCGTAGCCAAGTACTCTATCCAACTGAGCTACAGCCGCACGCGAGGCCCGAATTGTATCGCAATTCGCATCGCGCGCAAGTACTTCGTGAAAATTATTTCTCGAAGACCAGATACTCCCTCGTCAGACACTGCCTCGACACTGCCACCGCCATCCCTTACCAGCGGTACCTGGCACCCAGTGTCCCGCCCGCGTTGCGTCCTGCGCGCGCCTTGACCCAGAGCTTCAGGCCGGTGGTCGAATTGCTGTGCGCGCCGACGTTGAAGGACAGCAGACCACGCAACAGATCGGTGTCGATGCGCGTGCCGTTGATGTTGATGGTGCGTGCGCGATTGTCTTGCCACCAGTCCGCTTCGACGAAGGGGTAGACACCATTCAGGCGCGTGGGCGCGGAGCTATACAGCCGCACGGCCAGCCCGGTGGCATTGGCCTCGCCCGGTGGCGCGTCCCAGTTGCCGGGTACCGGCGCCATGCCAGGACGGTATGCCATCTCGACACGGGACTGCAGGGTCGGACCGGATCCGTTACGCGACAGCGGCGTATCCATCGCCAGTGCCATGGTGCGCGTGCTGCCATCGACGAACCCGGTTGCCGTTGTCATGTCATCGAGATGCAGCATCGCCGGGCGCGCTCCGGCCCGGTACGTTTCGACCTGCCGATCGATCGGTCCCGCACTGCCCACGACCTCATGCTCGCCGCCGGGCACCGCCATCTGCTCCGAAGCCAGCACGTCGACAGGCGCAGGCTGATCAGGATCGTCGTCCGCGGCCACCATACGAGGTGGCTCAAGCGATGGGGATTCCGGTGTGGTGGCTTTCGCAGGCGACGTGCCCGCGTCGCGTTTGTCCTGGACAATCGATGGCGGCGTATCCGCGCCCGGCGGCCCGCTCGCAAGTTCCTCGGCGCAGGCCGCGGCGCTCGCAAGCAGCACGATCAGGAAGCCCAGATGGAGACAGGAATGGTGCCCTGGGTGCGTGCCGACACAGCGCTCCCAGCCGGGACAATGCCCGGCGCCCTCCCCTCTCCCGCACGTGAACAGTACGGACATGGCAACCACCTTGCCGGGCGTTATTGAATCGTGCCCGATCAAACTGGAGCATAGGTCAAAGCCAGCCTGTCAGTTAGACCGTAATGCGGGTTGCCGGACGGGGGCGGCACGGTGTGGCGCGCCGTGAGAATTTCTCCTGACAGTGTCAGCCATTCTTCCTGGAGCCGGCCCTCTTAGGCCTCGGGCGGAGAAACGAAAAAAGCCCCGCTTACGCGGGGCTTTTCTGAATTTGGTGCCCAGAAGAGGACTCGGTCACCCATGCGCGACCCCGGGTTGCGCTTGCAAGCGCAACCTTTTCTCGTCCTCGCGAAAGGCCCTCAAGGGCCTTTCTTTCCGGGCGGAAACGAAAAAAGCCCCGCTTGCGCGGGGCTTTTCGAATCTGGTGCCCAGAAGAGGACTCGAACCTCCACAGTGTTGCCACCGCTAGGACCTGAACCTAGTGCGTCTACCAATTCCGCCATCTGGGCGATGCGAGCCGCGAATTCTACAGAAGCCTGTGGAATTTGCAAGCCCCTGTGTGAATTCTCGCGAATTCATTCCGGGTCAGTTGCCGCGCAGTTCCAGATAGAGCCCGCCATCGACCACGTAGCGATTCCGGCCCGCCCGCTTGGCGCGGTACATGGCGCTGTCGGCGCGATGTAGCAGCGGCTCGAGGCGCGGTGCGTCGGGCACGGCGCAGACCGCGCCGACGCTGATCGTCACGAACGGCTGCACCGGCGTGCCGTGGTGGGGAATGCCCAGCTCGCGCACCGCTGCCACCATCCGGCGCGCGATGGTTCGCGTCTCCTCGGACGTGGAATCCGGCAGCACCACGGCAAACTCCTCGCCACCCAGGCGGGCGCAAAACTGCGTGCCGTCGAGCACGCAGGTCAAGGCCGTCGCGACCTGCCGCAGGCACTCATCGCCACGCGGATGGCCATAGAGATCGTTGAACTGCTTGAACAGGTCGACATCCAGAATCAGCAGGCCGATTTCCGTGCCGCGTTCGTAGGCGCGTGTCACCGCGGCATGCGACTCGCGCTGGAAGTAGCGGCGATTCGGAATGCCGGTCAGGGCATCGACGTCGAGGTCCGCCTGGGCGCGCGACAACTCCTGCGCGGTCTGCCCAAGCTGCATGGCCAGCGCCTGCTCGCGCGACTGATAGCGGCTGATGTCGCGCATGAACACGAGCCTGCCGATTGGCTTGCCATCCATCCGGCAAACGGGCTCCACCGTCAGTTCGTACTGCGCGCCCTGGGGAATCCCGGGATTCGTGCCGACGTCTTCGGCCGTGGTCGGCAAAGACAGCAAGTCCTGCCACGTGGCAGGCGCCACCTCGCCTTGCGCCAGTTCCGGCAACATGCGCGCCGCCGCGGGGTTGAACTCGACGATGGTGCCGTCCAGGCCGAGGATCACGCAGCCTTCGCGGATAGTGTCGAAAACACGCAGCCGCGCGTAGTGCCCGACATCGTCCAGATGCGATCGCAGCGCACAGAACCAGACCAGCACCGTCATGACCGAGAACGTGGCCGGTGTGAGATCACCGCCGAGCGGGCCGGTCAGGCGTTCCAGATAGGCGAGATGAAAGACCAGCGGCAGCGCCAGGCCGCACGCCAGGATGTTCCGTCCGCGCACCGACAACGCCGCGTTCGGCACCTTGGCCGTGATGAGGAAGTACAGGCTCAGTCCGAGCAGCGCATAGGTCCACGCCGCCATGATCGTGTAGCCGATGCCGTGGTGGAACACAGCGCCGGGTGATACACCGGGGGGCATCAGTTCGATCGAGGTCCAGACCAGATGGTGGCGCTCATTGGTAAACACGAGCACGACCGACAGGACGGCCGCCATCACGGGCACCCATAGCTTCGACCAGGGCACCACGAAATGCGGCCGGCTGACATGGATCATCGCCACGAGCCAGCCAATTGGCACGGCCACGATCCCGAGGTACTGGAGCTTGGCCCAGAAGATCCGCCCAGCCATGTCCGATTCGCTGATCTCGAGCAGCCGTCCGCCGCTCCAGACCACCACGCCCCCGGCCAGCAGCAGGAACGCCCTGACCGTAGGGTCGTCACGGCGCGGCCAGGCGGCAATGGCCATGCCCACGCTGCACACCACGGCGATGGTCAGACAAAGGACGAGAGGATACGATGGCATGGAAGGTCGGCCGAACCAGATCGGGGCCCCGACTGGCTGTGCGGGGCGAACCATTATAGGCTTGCGCAGTCCGACACTGGCGCGGCGCCCGGTGGCGCCGCCAATGCACAACACATCCGGAAAACCGAACGTGCCAATCATTCTCCTGGGGCTGGCGTTACTGGCTGCCTTTGTCTACGGCGTCGTGCAGCTCTACCTGAAAGTAGCCGCCGCTTACGGCGCGATCGCCGGCACCGCCGCAGTGGTTGCGCTGCTTGCCGCCCTGACCGCGCTGGCCGTGCGCTGGCTGCAACGCTATCGGGCCATCCACGGCAAGCGTGTCAACGGCGAGCGAGTGCTCGCGCTGACCGGAGACTGGGGTAGCCTGAGGCTGGACGCCGAGCGCAAGAACGGTGTCCTGGAGATGAATGGCCGGCGTGTCGTGCTGATCTTCGCCGATATCGGCGAGGCCCGCGCCGTTGCCGCCGATGGCAAGTGGCACATTGCGCTGACGCTGCACCACCACACGCCCGCAGACTGGAAGATCCCCGTCGCGGACGGCAGCACCGCCAACCGCTGGAGCAAGATCTTCACGCTGGCGGCAGCGCAGAAACTCTAGAAATCGCTGTTATCTTCACAAGGAGCCTCCGCATGACTCGATCGAACCGCCAATTGAAGCGACTGACCACCGCCAGTGCTGTCGCGCTCGTCGCCATGGTGGCCGGTTGCGCGTCGCAACCGCCGGCAGAGCCGATTCCGAACCCGGGCCCCCAGGGTGGCCGTGGCACGCCGGAGGGTTGCCAGGCCGACAAGCTGGGCGACGAGGCGCTGATCGGCAAGACCGAAGCCGAGGCCGCCGCCCTGCTCAAGGGCTGTGCCTGGCGCTTCGGCAGCCGCGACGGCCAGAGCCTGCCGGCCACGATGGACTACAACCCGCAGCGCCGGTCCATCGACGTGGTGGGCGGCAAGGTCACCGCCGTTCGTCGGGGCTAACTTCGGGGAGACTTCGCGGATGCCTTCGCGGCTAACTGCGCGGATGCCCTGGTGACTAATCTCGCCGCCAGGGCAGTACCGCATCGGGTAACGCGGCCGCTACTTCGAGCGGCTGCGGTCCGCGCCGTACGTATCCATGATGATCATCGTGCGATCCAGCACCCCGTTATCGTCGAAGTAGGCGCTGAAATGCGCCGGCACGTAGCCGGGCAGGTACATGCGGTACGACCACGCCTCGCGCTTCATCAACGGGTAGTACTGAATTGGCTCGCGCGGCATGCCCCAACGTTCCAGAACGTCCCGCTTGGTCCAGGCGTTGGGCTGCGCCTTGTAGATTTCGGCCTCGGTCAGCATCTGCCGGAACGCGATCAGCTTGCCCGACCCATCGAAATCGGCCGCGTAGACGTCATACCCGTAGGGCTGTTTCGAGTAGATCCAGCGCAGCGTACCGTCGGCAAGCTGATGCGTCTCGGTGGGCTTGCCAAATGTGTCGCTCACGGCCGACTGCGGACTCCCGATCATCTTCTGCCCGGTCTCCACGGGTTGCAGCGACGCACATGCGCTCAAGACCAGGGCGGCGATCCCCATCCAGACGGGTAAACGAAGTTGCATGGTTGGCTCCGGTATCGGTGAGACTCTCGTGCCCAGCATACTCCACTTGGACTGCTTGAGCGCGTATCTCGCCTGCTACGTAAACACCGAAGCGCCAGGGTTTATTCCGCAAGACACATAGCCCATCATGCCCGTGCCGGGCGCATGGGCGCGCGCGCGATCGCCCGATCGTCAATCGGCCAGTGCAGCGCGGCGGCAATCACCCCCAGTGCCATCGCCCCCATCCAAACCAGGTCATAGGACTGCGTCAGCTCGAACACCACCCCACCCAGCCACACGCCCAGGAACGAGCCGAGCTGGTGGCCGAAGAAGACGAAGCCGAACAGCGTGGTGATGTAGCGCACGCCGAATACCTGGGAGACGATGCCGCTGGTCAGCGGCACGGTGCCGAGCCACAGGAAGCCCATCACCGCTGCGAACGCATACAGACTCATCGGGCTCAGGGGTAGCAGCACGAACAGGGCCATTGCCGACGTACGCGCCAGGTAGATGCCGGCTAGCAGGTACTTCCGCGTATGCCGCCCGCCCAGCCAGCCGAACGCATAGGTGCCGAAGATATTGGCCAGCGCGATGATGGCCAGCGCGGCCATGCCGTCAGCGGGCTGCATCCCCTTGTCGCGCAGGTAGGCGGGCAGATGGTTGGCGATAAAGGCCAATTGGAAGCCACATGCCAGGAAGCCGAGGTTGAGCAGCCAGAAGCCCGAGTGGCTGAAAGCTTCGCGGATGGCGGCCAGCATCGGCATCGGTGGCTGGCCCCCAGTCGCGGCGTCGGATGCCGGGGTGCGATCGCGGAACGGCAACACGAACGGGATCAACACCGCCGCGCATACCGCCAGCACCATCAGCGCATTCGTCCAGCCGGCGAACGACAACAGCGCCTGCGCGGATGGAACCATCAGGAACTGGCCGATGCCACCGATTGCCCCGGCGATGCCCAGCGCGCGGCTGCGGTCCTCTGGCGGCACCATGCGGCTCAGCGCGCCATAGACCACGCCGAAGGTCGTGCCAGACTGCGCCACGCCGATGCAAACCCCGGCAACCAGCACGAATGCCGGCGCGCTCGTGATCACCGCCATCCCGTAGAGGCCCAGCGCGTACAGCACCAGACCGGCCAGCATCACCTTCCAGGAGCCGAACCGGTCGGCCACCATGCCGGTGAATGGTTGCGCGATGCCCCAGGTCAGGTTTTGCACGGCCATGGCGAAGCCGATCGACTCGCGCGTCCAGCCGCGGTCGCCGGTGATTGGCAGCAGGAATAGCCCTTGCACGTGCCGCGCGCCCAGCGCAAGGCCCATGACCAGCCCGCCGGACAGCAACAGGAAGACGGTATCGCGCCACCATGGCGCCGGGGCCGCGGGCTGCGATGCGGCGCGAGTATGGGAGCGGGAAGCGTTGGTCATGCTGTCGGTCTGATGGGAGCCTTGAATGTCCTCCATTTCATGCGCTCCGGTGCGGCGGTTCAATCGACATTTCGGGCGTTTTGCCATGCGCCGCACGCATGGCAAAAGATGGCGAGCCATGCTGTAATGGGGCCATTCGCCCCTGCCACCGCCATACGCTCCCGTCATGTCCGAACCGCTCGCCCGGCTGTTCTCCCTCGACCTGCTCAAGGGCTTCGTCGCCGTGGGCCGGCGCATGAGCATCACGCAAGCCGCCGAGGACCTCTGCCTGACCCAGTCGGCCGTCAGCCGCCAGGTCCGGGCGCTCGAAGAGCAGCTTCAGGTCCGGCTGTTTATCCGGCGGCACCGGGGTGTCGCGTTCACGCCGGAAGGCGAGCGGCTGTTCCGCAGCGCCGACGGCGCCTTGCTGCAACTGCAAAACGTGGCGGCGGAGCTGCGCAAGCGCGATGGCCGGCAACCCGTGACGGTAACAGCCAGCATTGGTGTGGCGGGCCTCTGGCTGTTGCCGCGGCTGGGCTCGCTGCAGCGCCAGTACCCGGGTCTGGACGTGCGACTGTCCGCCAACAACCAGATCAGCGATCTGCGTGCCGATGGCATCGATCTGGCGATCCGCTATTGCCCGGCATCGGCCGCGCCGCCCCTTGCTGTCCATCTGTTCGACGAGACCATCGCCCCGGTGGCGAACCCCTCGGTGGGCGCCCACCTCGTGACGACGCCCGAGGCGCTGGCGGAACTGCCGTTGATCGAGTTCGATGATCCACGCCCATGGCTGCACTGGCGCAACTGGCTCGGTGCGCAAGGCTACCGCCAGGCCAGCCGCCGCGGCATCCTGCGCTTCAACCAGTACGATCAGGTGATCCATGCAGCGCTGGCCGGGCAAGGCGTGGCGCTTGGCCGCCTCGAACTGATCCAGTCGTGGATCGACGGCGGCCAACTGGTGGTTGCCGCGACCGGTGGTGCAGCCATGCCCAGCCCCAACGCCTTCTGGCTGATTCACGCCAGAGAGCAACCGCGCGAGGACGTCCGGCGTGTGGCGGAATGGATCCGGAGTGAAGCCGCCGGCATAGCCGCGACTGGTGGCGCCAGCCACTCACCCCCCGCACCCCCAATCCCTACTTTGGTGGGGCAAGCAAACCCGCCGTCAAGAAACGGGCGTCTGATCCGATAAGATGGTCGACGGTCGCCGAATGGCGTCCAGCGTGTTGATGTGGAGCCACCATGGACCCCCTTTCGTTCGAGTTCGTGACTGTCGAGGAAGCCAAGAAGGTACTCGATGGGAATATGCCGCCTGCTGCGCGGACCGACTGGACCGAGATGCGCCAGCCCTCGGATGCCACCGAACAGACGCTGACACCCGAAGCACTCAGATGGCTCGCCCAGTTGCCGCGTGAAATCCGGCCGCTCGAACTGTTCCACACCTATCCGCGCATTGCCAATCAGTTGGCCAGGCTAGCCGCCCCGGCCGCTGTATCAGCATTCCTCGCCGACCTGCTGATCGACAAGCGTGGCGACCGGCAGGGCTTTCCAGGCGGTATCGCGCCGGAGCTTTCGAAGCTTCAGGAGCATCTGCTGCAACTGCTCCAGTCCCCCGACGCCACCGCCTGACACACCACGGATCCCCTCGGCTACAGCTCATCCTCCAGCGGCAGGAGTCCCAGAAAGTCGATGCCGATGTGCTGCCACACGCTCATGCCGGGCTCCTTGTCGTTGGTGACTTCCTTGCCCTGCTCCATCGTTGTCCACGTCAGGCCTTCCTGACCCGCTGCATCGGTACGCACCCCAATGCGCCACGCGATCTCGGGCAGCCGCTTGTCCACGTCGGACACGAACCAGGCAGCCAGCGTGGGGCTGTCGAGCACGACCCCCATCTCGGTATTGAGCCGGCTCGATCGCGGGTCCAGGTTCGGGGAGCCCACGAACAGGAACCGCCGGTCGACGACATAGGCCTTGGCGTGAAGGGTTGCGCGGCTCGATGTGAAGGTGCGAGCGTGTCTGCCACGATCTTGCGTCAGGCCGGTACTGGCGGTGGGCTTGAGTTCGTACAGTTCGATTCCGGCGTGGAGCAGCGCCAGACGGCGTGGCGCGTAGCCCGCATGGACCGCGGAAACATCCGTGGCCGCGAACGAGTTGGTCAGCACCCTCACCTTGACGCCGCGTTTGACGATGGCAGCCAGCCATTTCTCGGTGTCGTCGTCTGGCACGAAGTACGGCGAGATCAACACCAGTTCGGTCTGCGCCGCCTCCATCAGCGCCCGTAGGCGGGGAATGGCGTGAGTCGACGGGTCGTCGGGATCGCTCTCGATCTTGTCAGGCGAGTCGGCAATCACGCGCGCGCTGCCGACGTGACCCGGCAGATGACCCACTTCGATGCCGCGCGCCAGCCCCGAGTCCAGCAGCTCCTGCACAAAGGGACTGGCACGAGCGATGTCTCCCTTTGCCTCGACTTCCTTGCGAAAGCGTCGCAGTTCCTCCGGTGCTTCCTTGCCCTCGGGCACCAGCGCGGCCACCGGATACGCGCTCTCGCTGTTCCAGTACTGGTCGAACACCTTGCTGGCGGCCTGCACGACGGGCCCGGCCACCATCACATCCAGGTCGCTGAAATCGACGTCGGGTCGGGCCGAGAAGTACGCATCGCCGATATTGCGGCCACCGACCACGCCAACGAGGTTGTCCGCCACCATCAGCTTGTTGTGCATGCGCCGGTCAAGGCGGCCGAAATCGACCATCATCTCGGCCCAGCGCGCGGAGCGGTTGGCAAACGGGTTGAATAGCCGGGTCTCGATGTTCGGATGGGCATCAAGCGCCGCCCAGAGCTTGTCCTGATTGGTGGAATGCAGGTCGTCGATCAGCAGGCGCACCCGCACGCCACGGTCGGCGGCATCGATCAACTCTCCGAGCAGGGCACTGCCCGTGGTATCCGCATCAAAGGAGTAGTACTGGAGATCGAGCGTCTTGCGCGCCGCGCGCGCCAACGCCATGCGGACCGCCAGCGCATCAGGCCCCGAACCCAGCGGATAGAAGATCGATTGACCCGGATTCCGCGCCAGTCGTGGCGCCAGGGAAGTGGCCAGCAGCGTGTCGCTGGTATCGGTCGACGCGTAGCTCGGCGTGCGGTCAGGATGCGCAGGCAGACTGGCGCAACCTGCCAGCACCAGGATGCAAGCCGACAGATAGGCCGACAGGCAGGCCGTCAGAAACCGGGGGCCAACGCTCGTACTCCGTTGTTGCAACGCCTGCGCCATGGCGGCCCCCAGGTGGTTGGTTCACTGCTGCGCGACGCTCTTCCGCGCCGGCTCGCGATAGTAGCCACGCACGATCTGCTGCGCTACGGGCAGCCTGGCGCTAACCGGGGCCGGAAACCGCACGATCGCGTCGAAGCGGTCCACGTCCACCGGCTCGAACAGCACGCGCGGCTCGAACTGCGACAGGTCGACGAACCGCATGTCGCCATAGCGCCGCAGCGTCCGGCCAGCTTCTTCCATGAAGTCCTCGCAAGCCTGCCGCGCCACCTTGATCAGGCGCGCCTCGACATCCTCGGGGTCCACACCAACCTCCAGCGGAATGCGCACGGTATCGAGCGTATAGGCACCGGCCTGGGAATGGTTGCGCACCGCCGTGGTCAGCAACATGCTGTTGGGCACCTGCACGGTGAAGCCTGTGTAATGGCGCGCCTGCGCCACCTCCACCAGCGTGGTCGACATCACATCCATGTCGATGACCTCGCCGCCGAACGGCCCGATCTCCACCAGGTCGCCCAACTGGAACGGTCGCGTGACCATGCGCATGAACGCGCCCAGGAAACACATCACCAGTTCCTTGCCGACCAGCAGCAGTGCCGCGGCAAACGCGGCCAGCGAGATCGCCACGCTTTTCAGTTCCGACACCCAGATGCCCAGCAGCAGCAGGAAGGTCACCGCCGCGACGAAGTTCCGCGATGCCACGGTCCAGGCGCGATAGCTGCCGCGATTGTCGGCCTGCAGGCGGGCCGAGAAAAAGCGGTTGATCAGCTTGACCACCATCGTGCCCACGAGGACCACGAACAGGCTGGTGACCACGTTGATCACGATGCTGTCGTTGGCGTTGAAATGCATGGTCATTCGTCCCGGGTTCGCGCCGCCCCAAGTCGCCTGTCACGCACAAAGCGGTGGCAGGGCGCGCCTGTCCTGGGGAATTCTAGTCACACGGCACCGCCCTGCACCAGCGTATTCCATCCGGTTTCGTGCGCCGGGCCCGTCCCGCTACCCCGAGGCGCGATGCAGAACATCAAAACTGAATCGTCGAGCGGGGGCAGAATCGCCCGCGCCTGCCGCCACTGCGCGGTGCCATTCACAAGGATCGAGATGATGTTGAAGTCCACCCGCCGCTGGTAAACGCGCCGCAGTAAGCGGGCCGGGTCAGGAGGCTGGCGCTGCGGAAGATTGCCAGCCGAGGCCCAGCGACTTCTGCAGCGAGACGAAATCCTTGAGGAGATCCGCATCGCCCGAGATGCGGCTCTGTTGGGCCACCACTCGCGTGCGTTCGACGTCGAGCCATTCGAGCATGCTGGCCGTGCCGGCGCGGTAGCGCTGCTGCTGCAGCGTCGAGGCGCGCTCCGCCGATGCTTCCACGCGGCGCAGCACAACCACGTGCTCACGCTGATGGCCGTAGCGCGACAACGCGACATCGGCATCGCGCAGTGCCTTCAGCACCACGCTCTCGTAGCTGGCCTCCGCTTCGTCACGCCCGCCCTCGGCGCCCTCGACCCCTGCGGCCACACGGCCGAAATCAAGGATGTTCCATTGCAGGCGCGGCAGCGTCATCCACGTGCCATTTTCCTTGCGCGCGAGGTGGCTGGGGTCCGTCGCCGCGAAGCCCAGCGAGCCGAGCAGCGACAGCTTCGGAAACCAGTCCGCCTTGCGCACGCCGATCTGCGCCGTGCTCGATGCCAGACGCCTTTCGGCGGCGCGGATATCGGGACGTGATTTCAGCAGCGCGGCCGGATCGCCAACCGCGACGGTTTCCGGCACGCCGGGCAACGGCTTCGGCGCCGATAGCTCCGCGTCGAGCGTCCCCGGCGAGCGACCGGTCAGCATCGCAAGCTGGTCCAGCGATTCGGCGATGCTGGCTTGCACCGGCGACATCTGCGCGCGCGTGTTGTCGAGTTGCGTCATCAGCCTCTCCACCTCAAGCTGCGATGCCACACCGCGCGCGCGACGCTGCTGCGTCAGGTCGAGCATCTCCGCCTCAAGCTGCTCGGACGACGCCAGGTGCGCAAGGCTTTCCTGCTGCTCGCGCAGCGTGATGTAGGCCTGTGCCACTTCGGCGGCCAACTGCACGTGGGCATCGGCCAGTTGCGCATCGGCGGCATCGGCTTCGGCCGACGCGGCTTCGATCGAGCGACGCGTACCGCCGAACAGGTCGATCTCCCAGCTTGCGTCGAAGGCTGCGATATAGAGCGACAACGGCCCGCGCCCGGCATTCGACGAGCCCTGGCCCGACAGCGCGGACAGGTTCGGCGAGCGCGTGCGCAACGTGGCCGCATCGACGGCAACCGTCGGGAACAGGTTGGCCTTGTTCCCGGCCAGTCCGGCACGTGCCTGTCGCACGCGCGCGCGCGCCACGCGGATATCGGGACTTTGCTTCAACGCCGATTCGATCAGTCCATCGAGTTGCGTGTCGCCCAGCGCGTGCCACCAGTCAGCGACACGCGGCGTCTGGCTGTCGGTGCCCTCCCCGGCGCGGGGAAATTTGCCGGTGTCGATCGCGTTACCAGCCACCTGCGGCGCGCCGCGATAGTCGGGGCCAACGGTGCAGCCCGCGGCGAACATCGCCGCCGCAAGCGTCAGCAAGGTGGCACGAAAGGAAACAGACATGATCAGTGACCGGTGGAAATAGGTGCGCCCGGACGGGGCGGTTTCAGCAGCAGGGCCAGCGGCACACAAAACAGCAGTGCCACGCCGAGCGCGAAGAAGGTTTCGGAGAACGTCATCACGGCCGCCTGGCGGGCAATCTGGCCACTCAGCTGGGCAATCGCCTGCAACTGGGCATGGGCATAGTCGCCGCCCTGGGCCATGAAACTCGCGATACTCGATGTCATGTGCTCCTGACCGATCGCGCTATTAGCGGTCACCGATTCGCGGATCACCGAGTCGTGATAGGCATTGCGCCGGTCGATCAGCGTGCCGAGCAGCGCGAGGCCAATCGAGCCGCCAAGATTGCGCGCCATGTTGTACAGGCCCGCGGCATCGCCCGCTTCGTGCGTGGCCACGGCGGCCATCGAAGCCTGATTCAGCGGCATCATCGCCAGGATCTGGCCGAAGCCCCGCAGGATCTGCGACGCGTAGAAGTCATGACCAACGCTGTCGACGGTCAGGCCGATATCGAGCATGCAACTGGCGAAGAAGCACACCAGCCCCGAGATGACCAGCCAGCGGCTGTCGAACTTGCCGAGCATACGCGGCAGCACGGGCATCAGCAGAAACGCGGGCAGGCCCGACAGCAGCATGATGCCGCCCGCCTGCTCGGCGTTGTAGCCGGCGATCGTCGCCAGAAACTGCGGCAGCAGGTAGGACACGCCGTACACCCCGGCGCCCACCGTGGTCACGATCAGGATCACGCTTGCGTAGTTCTTGTTCAGCAGCAGGCGCAGACGCACGATCGGCTGCTTCGCCGTGAACTGCCCGATGAGCATCAGCGCCAGGCCGCCTGCCGTCAGCAGCGACAAATAGACAATCAGGTGCGACTCGAACCATTGCTCGCGCTGGCCTTCCTCGAGCACCACGGTCAGGGAGCTGAGACCCACCGCAAGGCCAACGATGCCGAGCCAGTCGGCCTTGAAGAATGCGTTGAAATCCGCGCGCTCGGATTTCAGGCCGAAGTACAACAGCGGCACCAGCACCGCCGTGATCGGCAGATTGAGGAAGAAGCACCAGCGCCAGTTGACGTTCTCGGCCAGCCATCCGCCCACCACCGGGCCGAGCAGGGGCCCGAGCAACACGATCAGGCCGAACATCGACATCCCGATCGGCATCTGGTGCCGGGGCAGCCGCGTCCGCACGATGGTCTGCGCGGTCGGAATCATCGCACCGCCGGCAATCCCCTGGCCGATACGGCCGACCACCATTTGGGTCAGGCTATGCGACATGCCGCACATCATCGAGAACGCCGTGAACAGCAGCGCGTTCCACATCAGGAAGCGGCGCAGCCCGAACACTCGCGTCAGCCATGCCGTGAGCGGAATGATCACGATCTCGGCCATCAGGTAGCCGGTAGAGATCCAGGTACCCTCGGTACCGGCCGCCCCGATCTGGCCCTGGATCTGCGGCAACGCCGAGTTCGTGATGGAGATATCGAGCGTGGCCAGAAGCGCCCCGAGGGAGCCGGCTGCCACGGCAATCCAGTCCGCCGCGGAAGCGTTCGGCTCCCGCGCGATTGCGGCCGCTTCAGCCATGGGTGGCCTTGATGTCGGCCTGGCTCCTGGCGGGATGGAGCTCGCGCGTGTCGATGTCGACGACTACCGACAGGCCCGGCACCAGGATCGCGCGCGCTTCCGTCGGCACGTCCACATGAATCCGCACCGGCACGCGCTGGACGATCTTGGTGAAGTTGCCCGTGGCGTTCTGCGCGGGCAGCAGGGCAAACTGCGAGCCGGTACCGGGCGACAGGCTATCGACCACACCATGCAGCTCCTCACCGGGTAGCGCGTCGACGTGGAGCGTCACCGGCTGGCCGGGGCGCATGCGGCCCACCTGCGTTTCCTTGAAATTGGCGGTCAGATAGAGGTCCTGCACCGGCACCACGGTCAGCAGACGCATGCCGGGCTGGGCGAACTGGCCGACGCGCACACCCTTGTCGGCAACACGCCCGGCCGTGGTGGATCGCACCACGGTGTCATCGAGATTGAGCTTTGCCTGACGCGCGCTGGCCTGCGCCACGTCGAGCTGCGCATGCGCCTGCTCGATCCGCGCCTTCAGCGTCACCGTCTGGCTTTGTTCCACTCGCAAAGCGGCCTCGTTGGCCGCCAGCGTGGTGGATGCGCGGGTCTGCGCATTGCTCAGCTCGGCAGTGCGCTCTTCCGTTTCGGCGCCCGATTTCACCAGCGGCGCATAGCGTTCCACCTGTGATGCCGCATAGCGCGAATTGGCTCGCGCGCCATCCACTTCCGCGGCAGCCTGCGCGATCCTCGCCTGCTGCTGCGCGAGATCGGCTTCCGCGCGCGTCACGTCGGCCTGCCGCGAAGCCACGGTCGCCTGCGCCTCGTCATAGGCCGCCTGGTACTGGCGATTGTCGAGCCGCACCAGTTCCTGGCCCGCCTGGATCTGCTGGTTGTCGCGCACGTAGACTTCGGCCACGTAGCCGTTGACCTTGGGTGCCACCGTCACGCTGTCGGCCTGGATATAGGCGTCATCGGTGCTTTCGATGAAACGGGCATAGAGCCACCAGCGCACGCCGTACGCCAGGACAAGCACGAGAAGCAGCAAACCCGCGCCAAGCAGGATCTGCTTGCGGCGCGAAGTGCGGTCGGAAACGGCGGATTCTGGCGCGACGCCGGCTGGCGACGCCGTTGCGGCGGAATGGGTGGCGGACATGGGGACGCGGGGACTTCGAAGCCGGAATGGCCGAGCAATTATTCCACTTGGTAAAAATCTGTCAACTGGTATATTTCTGTCTGAATTCAGCGACAAGGACTTCCGACATGGCGCGACACAGGCCTGCGGCCGAAGGCGGTTACCAGCGTGGCGAAGAGACTCGTGCCCGTATCATCGATGCGGCGCTGCGGCTGTTCGGCACACATGGCTTTGACGGCGCTTCCACCCGCGACATCGCGCGCGAAGCCGGTGTGAACGCTCCGGCACTCCAGTACTACTTCGATAACAAGGAAGGGGTCTACCTGGCATGCATCGACTACTTCGTCGAGCGAGTGTGGTCGCTGCTGGAGGAAGTTGTGGGCCGGGCGGAAGCCGTGGTGGCCCGGGAAGATGCCAGTGATGCAGAGCTGATCGACGCCTACCTGGCGCTGCAGGCGCGCTTCATGGCCTTTCTATATGAGGGCCCCGATACAGAGCACTGGCGTCAGTTCATGGCCCGTGAACGCGCGGGACTCGGCCCCCCGGCGGCATTCGACCGCTTCGATGCCGGCATCAACCACCGGCTGTTCGCGCTGACCACGCATATCGTTGGCCGCCTGACCGGGCAGCCGGCCACGGCGGAATCCACACGTATCCGCACCATCGCCATCGACAGCCAGGTGGCATCGTTCAAGGTGATGCGGCGTCATATTCTCAAGGCGTTGAACTGGCAGGGCTATGGGGAAGCCGAGACGCAACGCGTGCAGGATGTGATGCACGACCAGACACGGACCCTGCTCGAGGGCTTGGTCGCCCAACGCGACAGGTGAGTTGGCATAACTAGAGTAAATACTCTAATCATGCCGCGCTGGGCGATAGTTTGGCGCAATTTTCTGTTTTAAATTAGGCGCTTAGACATCATCACCGGCTTCGGTTACCCCGTAGTCACTCACCATCTTTAGCAGAAATATGATTGTGCTTCGAAGAAAGCCCTTGCTTATCTATCTAGTAGTAGATAATATTTGGCTCATGGACGACGCAATGCAGCAAAGCAGTCCGCAGCACCAAGCCGATCCACGCAATACCAAGTCGTTTGTCAGTACCGGGAGGCGGTCTTTTTTTTAGCCCTGGTTACCTATCTATCAGTAGATAGCAACAGCGCCCGAACCAAGACCCCTGAGATTCGCAGCACAGAATACCGGCCCCGCGACCCACACACCAAGATCGCCCGGCCCTTCGCAAGGAGAGCAATCATGAACGCCAAGACCATCCTGACCGCCGCAGCACTCGCCGCCGCTTTCGTCACTGGTGCCGCACAAGCCGCCCCCGCCGCCCAGAAGGCCGGCGAAGTCTACGGCTACAGCTATCGCGTGAACGACCAGCGCAGCGCCTTCACCGACGGCGCACGCGTCGGCAAGACCGACCCGTACACCGATGGTGCAAAGGTCGGCAAGGCTGACCCGTTCACCGACGGCGCCAAGGTAGGCAAGTTCGATCCGTACACCGACGGCGCCCGCATCGTCGCCGGTCTGGACCGCACCGGTGTCTCGAGCGAACCCGCCCGCAAGGTTGACCCGTACCTCG